>CAZFET010000243.1:0-5564 GCA_964517545.1 uncultured Burkholderiaceae bacterium | reverse complement strand
TGCGACACGCTGACCGCCGAGCCGCGCAGCGACTGCAGCAGCTCCTGCAGCCAGAAGATCGCGTCGAGGTCGAGGTGGTTGGTCGGCTCGTCGAGCAGCAGCACGTCGGGCGCGGCGACCAGCGCGCGCGCCAGCGCGACGCGCTTCTTCGTGCCGCCGGACAGGGTGTCGACCGGCGCGTCGGGGTCGAGCGCCAGCCGCTGCAGCGCCTCGTCGACGCGGCGCTCCCAGGTCCAGCCGTCGAGCGCCTCGAGGCGCGTCTGCAGCGCGTCGAGGTCGTCGCCCGGCGCGTGGCGCTCGTAGCGCTCGCGCAGCGCGCGCGCTTCGGCGAGGCCTTCGCCCACCGCGTCGAACACGCGCTGGCCCGGCGCGAACGCCGGCTCCTGCGCCACCGCGAACACGCGCAGCCCCTGCTGCACGTGCAGCACGCCGTCGTCGAGCCGCTCGGCGCCGGCCAGCACCCCGAGCAGCGAGCTCTTGCCGCTGCCGTTGCGCCCGATGAGGCCGACGCGCTCGCCGGCTTCGAGCGCGAAGTCGGCCCCGGCCAGCAGCGGCCAGTGGCCGTAGGCGAGATGCGCGTTCGAGAGGGTGACGAGGGCCATGTCCGCGACGCCGTCAGCGCGCCGCCGCCACCGCCCGCTCCAGCGCGTCGACGAACATGCGCGGCACGTCGAAGCCGGTCTGCTGCGTGATCTCCTGGAAGCACGTCGGGCTGGTGACGTTGATCTCGGTGAGGCACTCGCCGATGACGTCGAGCCCCACGAGCAGCAGGCCGCGCGGCGCCAGCACGGCACCGAGCGCGCTGGCGATCTCGCGGTCGCGCGCCGACAGCGGCTGCGCCACGCCCTTGCCGCCGGCCGCGAGATTGCCGCGGATCTCGCTGCCCTGCGGGATGCGCGCGAGCGAGAACGGCACCGGCTCGCCGCCGATGACCAGCACCCGCTTGTCGCCCTGCGCGATCTCGGGCAGGAACTTCTGCACCATCACCGTGGTCGTGCCGTGGCGGTTGAGCGTCTCGGTGATCGAGCCGAGGTTGAGCCCGTCGGGGCCGACGCGGAAGATGCCCATGCCGCCCATGCCGTCGAGCGGCTTGAGGATGATGTCGCCGTGCTCGGCATGGAACGCGCGGATGGCCTCGGCCTCGCGCGTGACCAGGGTCGGCCCGATGAACTGCGGGAACTCGAGGATCGCGAGCTTCTCGGGGTGGTCGCGCAGCGCCGCGGGCTTGTTGAACACGCGCGCGCCTTCGCGCTCGGCCTGCTGCAGCAGGTGCGTGGCGTAGAAGTACTCGCTGTCGAACGGCGGGTCCTTGCGCATCAGCACCGCGTCGGCGTCGGCCAGCGCGAGTTCGCGCTGCTGCACACTGCGGTACCAGTCGTCGGCGTCGCCGGTGAGCGTGACGGCGCGCGCGGCGCGCGCCACGACGCGGCCGCCGCGCAGCCACGTGAGGCCGCGCGGCTCGCAGGCCCAGATCACGTGGCCGCGGCGCGCGGCCTCGCGCATCATCGAGAACGTGGTGTCCTTGTAGGTCTTGAAGGCGTCGAGCGGGTCGGCGACGAACAGCAGCTGCATCGGCGGTTCCTTGGGCGGCCGGCGTCAGCGGCCGCGTGTGCGCCGCCACTGTTGCACAAACAGGGCCACGCTGCCGGCCGCGAGGCCCCAGAACGCCGAGCCGATGCCGGCCACGGTGAGCCCCGACAGACTGACGAGGAAGGTGAGCGCCGCCGCGTCGCGATGCGCCTCGTCCTTCAGCGCCGCGGCCAGCCCGCCCGCGATGGTGCCCAGCAGCGCGAGCCCCGCGACCGCCACCACCAGCTCGCGCGGAAACGCAGCGAGCAGCCCGGCGACCGCGCCGCCGGCCAGGCCGAGCAGCACGTAGAACACGCCCGCCGCGACCGCGGCCACGTAGCGGCGCGACGGGTCCTCGTGCGCCTCGCGTCCCATGCAGATGGCCGCGGTGATCGCGGCGAGGTTGAGCGCGAAGCCGCCGAACGGCGCGAGCAGCAGGGTCGCCACGCCGGTCGTCGTGACCACCGGCGAGACCGGCGTGTCGTAGCCCGACGCGCGCTGGGCCGCGACGCCCGGCAGGTTCTGCGAGGCCATGGTCACGAGGAACAGCGGCAGCGCGACGCCGACGATCGCACCCGCGCTGAACGCGGGTGTCGTCCACTGCGGCGTCGCGAACGCGAGCGACACGCCGTCGAGCCGCAGCGCGCCCTGCGCCGCGGCGACGGCGACGCCGCACGCCAGCACGCCGGGCACCGCGTAGCGCGGCCAGGCGCGGCGCCCGGCCAGGTACGCGAGCGCCATCGCGAGCACGAGGCCGGGCGCGCTGCCGGCCGCGAGCACCGCGTCGAGCCCGAAGCGCGCGAGCACGCCGGCCAGCAAGGCGGCGGCGAGCGCCACCGGGATGCGGTCCATCACGCGCTCGAACAGCCGCGTGGCGCCTGCCGCGACGATGAGCAGCGCGCACACGACGAAGGCGCCGGTCGCCTCGGGCAAGGACAGGCCGCTGCTCGCGGCCACCAGCGCCGCGCCCGGCGTCGACCACGCGGTCAGCACCGGCTGGCGGTACGCGAGCGACAGCGCGATGCTGGTGAGCCCCATGCCGAGGCCGAGCGCCATCAGCCACGACGCCGTGTGCGCCGCGTCGGCGCCGACCGCGCGCGCGGCCTCGAACACGATGGCCACCGAGCTGGTGTAGCCCACCAGCACCGCGACGAAGCCGGCCACCACCGCGGGCAGCGACGCGTCGCGCCACAGTCGGCGCCGCACGCTCAGATCTCCAGCTTCGAGCCCAGCTCGACGATCCGGTTGGCCGGCAGGTTGAGGAAGTCGGCCGCCGCGGCCGCATTGCGGTGCATGCCGGCGAACAGCTTCTCGCGCCACGGCGCCATGCCGGCGCCGAGCGTGGGCACGACGATGTCGCGCGACAGGAAGTAGCTGGTGCTCATGTCGTCGAGGTGGACGCCGCGGCCTTCGAGCAGCTTCAGCGCCTCGGGCACGTCGGGGTCGTTCTTGAAGCCGAAGTGCAAGGTGACCTGCCAGCAGTCGTGGCCCAGCGGCTCGATCTCGCAGCGCTTGTCGAAGCCGATCCACGGCACCTCGTGGTGGCGCACGGTGACGAACAGGTTGGTCTCGTGCAGCACCTTGTTGTGCTTGAGGTTGTGCATCAGCGCGTTGGGGGTCAGGCCCTGCTCGCTGACCAGGAACACGGCGGTGCCCTCCACGCGCGTGGGCGGGCTCACGAACACCGCGTCGAGGAAGCTCTTCAGGTCGATGGCCTCGTCGCGCAGCCGCTCGGCCATGAGGTTGCGGCCCTGCTTCCACGTCATCATCAGCAGGAACATCACCGCGCCGATCACCAGCGGGAACCAGCCGCCGTCGAGCACCTTGACGATGTTGGCGGCGAAGAACATCAGGTCGACGAAGAAGAACAGGCCGGTCGCCACCACGCACAGCGCGAGCGGGTACTTCCAGCCGTAGCGGATGACGAAGAAGGTCATCGTCGTCGTGATCAGCATGTCGGTCGTGACCGCGATGCCGTAGGCCGACGCGAGGTTGCCGCTCGACTGGAACAGCACCACCGCGAACACGATGCAGGCGTACAGCCCCCAGTTCACGAAGGGCACGTACACCTGCCCGGTCTCGCGCACCGAGGTGTGCTGGATGCGCAGGCGCGGCAGGTAGCCGAGCTGGATGGCCTGCTTGGTGACCGAGAACGCCGCGGTGATGAGCGCCTGCGACGCGATCACGGTGGCCGCCGTGGCCAGCCCGATCAGCGGGTACAGCGCCCAGGCCGGCGCCATCTCGTAGAACGGGTTCTTCACGTTCTCCGGGTGGGCGAGCAGCATCGCGCCTTGCCCGAAGTAGTTCAGCACCAGCGCCGGCATCACGAGGCTGAACCACGCGAGGCGGATCGGGCCCTTGCCGAAGTGCCCCATGTCCGCGTACAGCGCCTCGGCGCCGGTGACGCACAGCACCACCGCGCCGAGCGCGACGAACGCGATGCCCGGATGCGCGACGACGAAGCCGAGCGCGTGGTGCGGCGACAGCGCCGCCAGCACGGCCGGGTTCTGCGCGATGTGCACCACGCCCAGCACGGCGATGGCGACGAACCACAGCGCCGTGACCGGCCCGAAGAACCGGCCCACGCTGCCGGTGCCGTGGCGCTGCACGACGAACAGCACCGTCAGCACCACGAGCGTCACCGGCACGATCCAGCGGTGCAGCGCCGGGGCCGCGACCTCGAGGCCTTCGAACGCCGACAGCACCGAGATCGCCGGCGTGATGACCCCGTCGCCGAAGAAGATCGCGGTGCCGAAGATGCCCAGCACGAGCAGCCGCCGGCGCAGCACCGGCCGGTCGGCCACCGCGCGCGAGGCCAGCGCCAGCATCGCGATCAGCCCGCCCTCGCCGTTGTTGTCGGCGCGCAGGATCAGCACCACGTACTTCAGCGACACGACGACGGTGAGCGTCCAGAACACCATCGACAGCACGCCGTGGATGTTCTCGGGCGACAGCGGCACGCGGTCGTGCGAGAACACTTCCTTCAGCGCGTACAGCGGGCTGGTGCCGATGTCGCCGTACACCACGCCGACGGCGGCGAGCGTGAGGGCGGCGAGGCTGGAGGCGGGGCGGGAGGAACTCACGGGGCGCCGCGGGCGCCGGCCACGGCGCTCGCGGGGGCAGTCGCGAAGGCGGCCATTGTGCCGCTGCGCGGCTTACTCGTAGATTTCGGCTTCGGGGTCGGTGGACTCGAGCTCGTAGCTCGCCGCCAGCATCGCCAGCCGCGCGATCACGCCGTACATGTAGAAGCGGTTGGGCGCGCTGGCCCCCGGCTTCTCGCCCGGCTTGGCGAGGTGGTGGCTCTCGGCGAAGGCCAGCGGCACGAAGCTCGCGCCGGGCGCGTTGAGGTTCTCGTCGATGCCGCGCTCGGCGTGCACGCGGTAGAAGCCGCCGACCACGTAGCGGTCGATCATGTAGACCACCGGCTCGGCGACGGCGTCGTTCAGGCGTTCGTAGGTCGGCACGCCTTCCTGGATGATCACCTCGGTGACCTCCTGGCCGTCCTTGATGACGCTCATCTTGTTGCGCGTGCGGCGGTTGATCTCGTCGAGCTCCTTCGCGTCGCGCACGGTCATGATGCCCATGCCGTAGGTGCCGGCGTCGGCCTTGACGATGACGAACGGCTTCTCGTTGATGCCGTACTCCTTGTACTTGCGGCGGATCTTGCCGAGCAGCGCCTCGACGTTGCCCTGCACGCACTCGAGCCCTTCGCGCTCGGCGAAGTTCACCTTGCCGCACTGGCCGTACATCGGGTTGATCAGCCACGGGTCCATGCCCAGCAGCTTGGCGAACTTCTTGGCCACTTCCTCGTAGCTGTGGAAGTGGTTGCTCTTGCGCCGCACCGCCCAGCCGGCGTGCAGCGGCGGCAGCAGGTACTGCTCGTGCAGGTTCTCCAGCACCTTCGGAATGCCGCCGGAGAGGTCGTTGTTCAGCAAGATGGTGCAGGGGTCGAAGTCCTTCAGCCCGAGCCGGCGCTGCGTGCGCACCAGCAGCTC
>CAZFET010000242.1:0-5567 GCA_964517545.1 uncultured Burkholderiaceae bacterium | reverse complement strand
TGCAGCGCCTTGCCGACGACGGCGAACTCCGCCGGGTTCTGCGCGCTCGCGCGCAGACCGTAGAGCAGGATGTCGTCCATGCCGAAGGCGTCGGCGCGCGCCTGCTGCACCAGCAGCACCGCCTCGGCGTGGTCCTTCGCGCCCAGCAGCTCGAAGCCGAGGTTGCGCTCGGCGTTGAGCCGCCGCATCACCTGGTAGTTGGTCGTGCCCGTGGTCGACACGACCTTCTTGTCCTTCAGGTCGGCGACCGACTTGATCGGCGAGTCGGCCCGCACCAGCAGGCGCGTGCCGGTGTAGAAGTAGTTGATCGCGAAGGCGACCTGCTTGCCGCGCTCGCTGTTGTTGGTGGTGGAGCCGCACTCGATGTCCACCGTGCCGTTCTGCACCAGCGGGATGCGGTTCTGCGACGTCACGCTCTGCGCGACGACCTTGAGGTCGGTCCGTCCGACGGCGCGCTTGACCTGCTCGACGATCCGGCCGCAGATCTCCCACCCGAAGCCGGTCGGTTGCGCATCGCCGCCGAGGTACGAGAACGGGATCGACGACTCGCGGTAGCCGATGGTGATGGAGCCGGAGGCCTTGACCTTGTCGAGCGTGGGCAAGCTCTGCGCGGCGACCGGGCCGAGCAGGGCGATGGACGACAGGGCGGCGGCGATGCGGTGCAGTGGCTTCATGGCGGGTCTCGGCCTCGGGGGTGGCGTGAACGTGGATCGTGGACGGCGAACGGACTTCATCGTAGCCGTGCGACCCGGCGGCGTGCATCGGAATTGAGTGCAGTGCCATAAGCTGGCCTAATGCCGCAGGCAGGCGTCCCATGCGACTCAAGCACATCGAGGTCATCAACGCCGTCATGCTCACGGGCAGCGTCAGCGCGGCCGCGCGCTTGCTTCACGTGACGCAGCCCGCGGTGACGCAGGCACTGCAGCACGCCCAGCTCCAGCTCGGCTACGAGCTGTTCACGCGCCAGGGCAATCGCCTGGTGCCGACGCGCGAGGCCCAGACGCTGTACCCGGAGCTGCAGGTCCTGATGTCGCAGCTCGAGTCGGTGCGGCGCCTGGCCACGGCGCTGGGCAGCGGCGAGTCCACGCGCTTTCGCATCCTGATCGTGCCGTCGCTGGCGGTGCGGGCGCTGCCCGACGCGCTGCGGATCTTTCGCCGGCGCTACCCGGCCACGCCGATCTCGGTGCGCACGCTGCACTCGATCGAGATCGCGCGTGCCATGGCGCTGCAGGAAGGCGACGTGGGCATCGTGTACGGCAAGCTGCCGCACCCGGCGGTGCACGACGACCTCGTGGCGACCGGCCGGCTGGTCTGCGTGTCGCCGCGGGGCCGGCTCGCCGCCGACCGCCGCACCACGGTGTCGCTGCAGGAGATCCTGCGCGAGCCGTTCGTGCGCATCGACGAACGCGACCCGCTGGGCGCGGTGCTGGCCGACCAGTGGGCGCGGCTCGGGCTCGTGCCGAAGGCGGGCATCACGGTGCAGACGCACCACATCGCGATGGTGATGGCCGAGCAGGGCTTCGGTCCGGCCATCGTCGACTCGTTCACGGCGCAGGCGCGCAACGCCGACACGCTGCTCGTGCGCACCTTGCTGCCGGAAGTGCCGGTCGAGGTGCGGGCGCTCCAGCCTCAGGGTGTCCGCTCGCCGAAGCCGGTGGCCGACTTCATCGCCGCGTTCCGCAAGGTCATCGCGGAGGCCTGAGCCTGCCGCGGCCGGGCCGGAGCGCGGCGGCGCCGCGCGACGCTCAGCCCGCGGCGCCCGGCGGCGCCGACGGCGCGAAGCGATCGACCGCGTCGGTGATGATGCCGTCGACCCCGTTGGCGGCGAGCCAGTGCGCGGCCGCCGGGTCGTTGACCGTGTAGACCAGCGCGCGCAGGCCCGCGGCGTGGAGCTTGCGCACGACGGCGGCGTCCATCAGCGGGTAGGCCGTGATCACGGCCGAGCAGCCGAGCGATCGCGCTGCGTCGAACCAGCCGTCGTGCAGGCTGTCGAGCAGCAGCCCGCGGCGCAGCGCCGGCGCGGCCCGCTGTGCCGCGGCCAGCGCGGCCGGCTCGAACGAGCTGAGCAGCGGCGTCGCGGCCAGGCCGGCCCACAGCCGCTCGGCTTCGAGCGCCACCACGCGGCCGGTCTCGTCCTCGGTGCCGGGCGTGGGCTTGATCTCGATGTTGAGCGCCAGGCCGTTGCGCACGACGAAGCGCGCGATCGACGCCAGGCTCGGCAGCGGCTCGCCCGCGAACGCGCGCGAGTGCCAGCCGCCGGCGTCGATGCGCGACAGCTCGCTCCACGGGCGCCGGCCCGCCACGCCGTGCTCGGGCGTGGTGCGGTCGAGCGTCGAGTCGTGCAGCAGGAACGGCACCCCGTCGGCCGACAGCTTCACGTCGCACTCGAAGGCGCGGTAGCCGTGCGACGCGCCGACGCGGAACGCGGCCAGCGTGTTCTCCGGCGCCAGCTTGCCGGCGCCACGGTGCGCGATCCAGTACGGATAAGGCCAGTCGCCGCCGGGCATCGCGCGCTCCGTCAGCCCACTCGCTGCTGCGTGGCCGGGTCGAACCAGTGCAGGTGCTGCGAGCCGACGGCGATCGGCAAGGTGTCGCCGGGCCTCGGCGGCGCGTCGGTGCCCGGGATGCGCAAGGTGAACGGCGCGTCGCCGACGTGGCCGTACACCAGCCGCTCGGCGCCGAGCATCTCGACCACCTCGACCTTCAGCGGCCAGCCGCCGCCGGACGGCGACGGCTCGCAGTGCTCGGGTCGGACACCCAGCAGCAGCTCGCCGCCGCGCGCCGCCGCGGCCGGCAGCGCGAGGGTGAGGCCCCCGGTCGTGAAGCGCGAACCGTCGGCGCTGCCGGCCAGCAGGTTCATCGGCGGCGGGCCCATGAAGCCGGCGACGAAGGTGGTGGCCGGCCGCGCGTAGACCTCCTCCGGCGTGCCGATCTGCTCCATGCGCCCGGCGTTCATGACGATCATGCGCTGCGCGAGGGTCATCGCCTCGACCTGGTCGTGCGTGACGAACAGCGACGTGACGCCGAGCTCGGCGTGCAGCTTCTGGATCTCGATGCGCGTCTGCGCGCGCAGCTTGGCGTCGAGGTTGGACAGCGGCTCGTCGAACAGGAACACCTGCGGCTGCCGCACGATCGCGCGGCCCATCGCCACGCGCTGGCGCTGGCCGCCGGAGAGCTGGCGCGGCTTGCGTTCGAGCAGCGCGCCGAGCTCGAGGATCTTCGCCGCCTTCTGCACGCGCGCCTCGATCTCGGCCCTGGGCACTTTCGCGATCTTCAGCCCGTAGGCCATGTTGTCGAACACGCTCATGTGCGGATACAGCGCGTAGTTCTGGAACACCATCGCGATGTCGCGCTCGGCCGGCTCGAGGCGGTTGACCACGCGTCCCCCGATGGCGATCTCGCCGCCGGTGATCTCCTCGAGCCCCGCCACCATGCGCAGCAAGGTGCTCTTGCCGCAGCCCGAGGGCCCGACGATCACGACGAACTCGCCGTCCGCGATCTCGGCGTTCACGCCGTGGATCACCTTGTTGGCCTTGGGCCCGTGGCCGTAGACCTTCTCGACGTTGCGCAGGGAGATGGCGCCCATGGCGTGCTCTTTCTCTTTCTACTTCTCGGAATCGACCAGGCCCTTGACGAACCACTTCTGCATCAGCAGCACCACCAGCGCCGGCGGGATCATCGCGAGCATCGCGGTGGCCATCACCGCGTTCCACTCGGTGGCGGCGTCGCCGCCGGAGATCATGCGCTTGATGCCCATGACGATCGGGTACATGTCCTCGCTCGTGGTCATCAGCAGCGGCCACAGGTACTGGTTCCAGCCGTAGATGAACTGGATGACGAACAGCGCCGCGATCGAGGTCGACGACAGCGGCACCAGCACGTCCTTGAAGAAGCGCATCGGGCCCGCGCCGTCGATGCGCGCGGCCTCGACCAGCTCGTCGGGCACGGTGAGGAAGAACTGCCGGAACAGGAAGGTCGCGGTGGCCGACGCGATCAGCGGCACCGTGAGGCCGGCGTAGGTGTTGAGCATGCCGAGGTCGGAGACGACCTGGTAGGTCGGCAGGATGCGCACCTCCACCGGCAGCATCAGCGTGACGAAGATCATCCAGAACACGATCTCGCGGCCGGGGAAGCGGAAGTACACGATCGCGAACGCCGACAGCAGCGAGATCGCGATCTTGCCGATGGCGATGGTCAGCGCGGTGACGAGGCTCACGAACAGCATCGGCGCGGCCGGTGGCAGCTTGCTGCCGTACTGCGTCTGCCCGCCGAACAGCGACAGCTTCCAGCTCTCGACGAGGTTGTCGCCCGGCAGCAGCGACATCGGCACGTTCTGCACGATCTGCTCGGCCGTCTGCGTGCTCGCGACGAAGGCGATCCACAGCGGGAACGCGACGATCGCGACGCCGAGGATCAGGGTGAGGTGCGACAGCACGGTCGCGGCGGGGCGGTTCTCGACCATGATCGGCGCGCTAGTAGTTGACCTTGCGCTCGACGAAGCGGAACTGCACCACCGTCAGTGCGATGACGATCGTCATCAGCACCACCGACTGCGCGGCCGAGCCGCCGAGGTCGAGCGCCTTGAAGCCGTCGTGGTAGACCTTGTAGACCAGGATGGCCGTGTCCTTGCCGGGGCCGCCGGAGGTGGCCGCGTCGATGATCGCGAAGGTGTCGAAGAACGCGTAGACGATGTTGATCACCAGCAGGAAGAAGCTGGTCGGCGACAGCAGCGGGAACTGCACCGTCCAGAAGCGCCGCCACGGCCCGGCGCCGTCGATGGCCGCCGCCTCGATCAGGCTCTTCGGGATGCTCTGCAGCCCGGCCAGGAAGAACAGGAAGTTGTAGGAGATCTGCTTCCACACCGCGGCCAGCACGACCAGGATCATCGCGTCGGTCCCGTCGAGCAGGTGGTTCCACGGAATGCCGACGGCGTTGAGCGCATAGGTCACGACGCCGATCGACGGCGCGAACATGAACAGCCACAGCACGCCGGCCACGGCGGGAGCGACCGCGTAGGGCCAGATCAGCAGGGTCTTGTAGAAGGCCGCGCCGCGCACCACGCGGTCGGCCATCACCGCGAGCACCAGCGCGATCACCAGGCCGATCGACGCGACCAGCACCGAGAACACGGCGGTGGTCTTGAACGACGCGAGATAGCTCTCGTCGTCGAGCAGGGCGCGGAAGTTGTCGAGGCCGACGAAGCTGACGCTGGTGCCGAACGCGTCTTGCTGCTGCACGCTGTAGTACAGCGCCTGCGCGGCCGGCCAGAAGAAGAACACCAGCACGATGACCATCTGCGGCGCCACCAGCGCGCAGGGCAGCCACGCACTGCGGAAGCGGACGCGCTTCTCGACGGCCACGGACTCGTCTCTCCGTTCTGACTAAGCCGCTCCCCGCGCGGCGGGGAGGGAAGGGGGCAGGGGTGCAGGCATGTCGGCCGACACGCCGGCGCGTTCGGGCGCCGGCGGGGCGAACGAGGGCTTCAGGCCTTGTTCGCCTTCTCGAACTTCTCGAGCTCGGCGTCGCCGCGCTTCTTGGCGTCTTCGAGGGCCTGCCTGGCCGTATTC
>CAZFET010000241.1:0-5598 GCA_964517545.1 uncultured Burkholderiaceae bacterium | reverse complement strand
GTGCTCGCGCCGGGCCGCTCCCAAGCGCTCATCCCGCAGCGCGCAGCGCGGAGGGATCGTGACGTGCTCGCGCCGGGCCGCTCCCAAGCGCTCATCCCGCAGCGCGCAGCGCGGAGGGATCGTGACGTGCTCGCGCCGGGCCGCTCCCAAGCGCTCATCCCGCAGCGCGCAGCGCGGAGGGATCGTGACGTGCTCGCGCCGGGCCGCTCCCAAGCGCTCATCCCGCAGCGCGCAGCGCGGAGGGCCGCCGCATGACCGCGCCGCGTTATCGCCCCGTGCGGTTCGGCGGCTCGCTGACGGCGCACATCGAGCGCCGTGCCGACGGCTGCATCGTGATGCGATCGACCGAGCCGCTGGGCGAGTACCCGGACCGGCTGTCGGACCGGCTGCTGCACTGGGCGCAGGTCGTGCCCGATCGCACGGTGGTCGCGCGCCGTGTCGAGGGCGGCGACTGGCATCGCGTGAGCTACGCGCAGGCGCACGCGGCCGCGCGCTCGATCGCGCAGGCGCTCATCGATCGTGGCCTGTCGGCCGAGCGGCCGGTCGCGGTGGTGTCGGAGAACAGCATCGACCACTTCCTGCTGATGCTCGGCTGCTACCTGGCCGGCGTGCCGATCGTGCCGGTGTCGCCCGCGTACTCGCTGCTGTCGCAGGACCACGGCAAGCTGCGGCACATCCTCGGCGTCGCCACACCGGGGCTCGTGTTCGCGTCGCACGGCGGCGCGTATGCCAAGGCCATCGCCGCGGCGGTCGATCCGTCGGCCGAGGTCGTGCTCGGCCGTGGCGAGCTGGCCGGCCGCGCGTTCACGCCGTTCGGTGCGCTGCTGGCCACCGAGGCCACCGCGGCGGTGGATCGACGGCATGCCGAGGTCGGCCCGGACACGGTGGCCAAGCTGCTGTTCACGTCGGGCTCGACCAAGCTGCCCAAGGGCGTGATCAACACGCACCGCATGCTGTGCAGCAACCAGCAGGCCATCGCGCAGTGCTTCCCGGTGCTGACCGAGGAGCCGCCCGTGCTGGTGGACTGGCTGCCGTGGAACCACACCTTCGGCGGCAACCACAACACCGGCATCGTGCTGTACCACGGCGGCACGCTGTACATCGACGACGGCAAGCCCGTGCCGCAGGCCATCGGCGAGACCCTGCGCAACCTGCGCGAGATCGCGCCGACCGTGTACTTCAACGTGCCCAAGGGCTTCGAGGAGATCGCCAAGGCGCTCGAGACCGACACGGCCCTGCGCCGCACGTTCTTCTCGCGCGTCAAGTTCTGCTTCTTCGCCGGCGCCGGCCTGTCGCAGCCGGTGTGGGACCGGCTCGACGCGGTGGCCGAGCGCGAGTTCGGCGAGCGCATCCGCATGATCACCGGGCTCGGCATGACCGAGACGGCGCCCTTCGGCCTGTGCGCCAACGGCGACGAGGTGAAGTCCGGCTACCTGGGCCTGCCGGCGCCGGGCTGGACCATCAAGCTCGTGCCGCAGGGCGACAAGCTCGAGTGCCGCTACCTCGGCCCCTCGCTCACGCCGGGCTACTGGCGCAATCCGCAGCAGACCGCCGACGCCTACGACGAGGAGGGCTACTTCAGGAGCGGCGACGCCGTGCTGCCGATCGACCCGGCCGACTGGCACAAGGGCGTGCGCTTCGACGGACGCACGGCCGAGGACTTCAAGCTCGCCACCGGCACCTTCGTCAGCGTCGGCCCGCTGCGCGCGCGCGTCATCGCCGAGGGCGCGCCCTACGTGCAGGACGCGGTCGTCACCGGGCTGGACCGCGACGAGGTCGGCGTGCTGGTGTTCCCGCGACTCGACGACTGCCGCGACCTCGCGCGCGCGGCGGCCACCGCATCGCCGGCCGAGGTGCTGAACGCGGCGCCGGTGCGCGAGTTCTTCCAGGGCCTCGTCGACCGGCTGTGGGCCGGCGGCAGCGGCTCGGCCTCGCGCGTGGCACGCCTGCGCGTGCTCGAGGAGCCGCCGTCGATCGACAAGGGCGAGGTCACCGACAAGGGCTCGATCAACCAGCGCGCCGTGCTCGACTGCCGCGCGGCGCTGGTCGACGCGCTGTACGCCGAGCCGCCGGCCGACCCGGCGGTGCTGCGCCCGCGCGGCGCGCGCTGAGCAAGGCCGCATCGTGGCGCGCGCGACGACCTACACGGTGCAGGTGCAGTTCGGCGACTGCGACCCGGCCGGCATCGTCTTCTTCCCCAACTTCTCGCGCTGGATGGACGCTGCCTCGCTCGCCTTCTTCATGCAGTGCGGCGTGCCGCCGTGGCGCGAACTGGCCAAGACGCGCGGCATCGTCGGCACGCCGCTGCTCGAGATCCACACGCGCTTCTTCAGGCCCGCCACCTACGGCGAGACGATCGTCGTGCACACGCAAGTCGAGCAGTGGCGCGCGAAGGTGTTCGTGCAGCACCACCGCGTGACGCGCGGCGACGATCTGCTGTGCGAAGGCCGCGAGACGCGCGCCTTCGTCGTGCGCGACGCGGCCGAGCCCGAGCGGCTGCGCGCGATCCCCGTGCCCGAGGACATCCGGGCGCTGTGCACCTGAACTCCCCGCCCTGACCATGAACGTGAAGGAGACGACCCGATGAAGATCCTGCGTGCCCTGCTCGTGTCGCTGGCCGCCGCCTCGGGCGGCGGTGCCGCGCTCGCCGACGTGACCATCGGCGTGAGCCTGCCGCTCACCGGCCCGGCCTCGGGCCTCGGCATCCCGATGGGCAACTACATCAAGCTGTGGCCCGCCGAGATCGCCGGCGAGAAGCTCAAGGTGATCGTGCTCGACGACGCGACCGATCCCACCAAGGGCGTGCAGAACGCCAAGCGCTTCGTCACCGAGGACAACGTCGACCTGATCATGGGCTCGGCCGCCACGCCGGTGGCCATCGCGATCGCCGATGTGGCGATCGAGGCGCAGACGCCGCACCTGGTGGCGTCGCCGGCCGCGCTGCCGCCGGGCAAGGACACCTGGGCCTTCCGCCTGCCGCAGAGCAACGGCGTGATGGCCCACGCGATGGTCGAGCACATGAAGAAGCAGGGCGTCAGGACCGTCGGCTTCCTCGGCTACACCGACGCCTACGGCGAGAGCTGGGTCAAGGAGTTCGGCGCGCTGGCCGACAAGGCCGGCATCAAGGTCGTGGCGACCGAGCGCTTCGCGCGCACCGACACCAGCGTCACCGCGCAGGCGCTGAAGCTCGTGCAGGCGAACCCCGACGCCATGCTGATCGTGGCTTCGGGCTCGGGCGCCGCCATGCCGCACAAGGCCGTGGTCGAGCGCGGCTTCAAGGGCCGCATCTACCAGACGCATGCCGCGGCCACGCGCGACCTCATGCGCGTGGGCGGCAAGGACGTCGAAGGCGCGTTCGTCACGTCGGGCCCGGCGGTCATCGCCGAGCAGCTGCCCGACAGCCATCCGTCGAAGAAGCTGGCGATCGACTTCGTGCAGAAGTACGAGAAGGCCTACGGCGCCGGCTCGCGCAACCAGTTCGCGGCCCACGCGTACGACGCCGTCATCGTGCTGGAGAAGGCGCTGCCGATCGCGCTGAAGAAGGCGAAGCCGGGCACGAAGGAGTTCCGCGCCGCGCTGCGCGACGCCTTCGAGACCATGGGCCGCACCGTGCTGTCGCACGGCGTGCTCGCGTGGACGAAGGACGACCACTGGGGCTTCACCAACGAGACGGGCGTGATGCTCAAGGTGGTGAACGGCGAGTTCAAGGTGGAACCCTGAGGCGAGCGCCCCGCGCGAGCGGTTAAGCTCGCGGCCCGATGGACTTCTCGATCGCCGGCATCCTCCTGCTCGACGGCGCCACCAACGGCGCCGTCTACGCCTTGCTCGCGCTCGCGCTGGTGCTGGTGTTCGCGGTCACGCGCGTGATCTTCGTGCCGCAAGGCGAGTTCGTCGCCTACGGCGCGCTGTCGCTGGCCATGCTCCAGATGGGGCGCGTGCCCGGCACGGTGTGGCTGCTGCTGGCGATGGCCGTGCTGGCCGCGGCGGTCGACGCGGTGCGCGGCGTGCGCGAGCGCGCCGGCGGCGCGCGCATCGCGCGCGGGCTGGCGACGACCCTCGTACCGGCGCTGTTGATCGCGGCGCTGGCGTGGTGGGCCGCGCCGCGCCAGTGGCCGCTGTGGGCGCAGAGCCTGCTCACCCTGGCCATCGTCACGCCGCTCGGGCCGCTGACCTACCGCCTCGCGTACGAGAAGCTCGCCGACGCCACGGTGCTGGTGCTGCTGATCGTCTCGGTCGGCGTGCACTTCGCGCTCACCGGGCTCGGGCTGGTGTTCTTCGGCGCCGAGGGCTTCCGCAACCCGAGCTTCTGGGACGCGCGATTCGCGCTCGGCCCGGTCGCGTTCTCGGGCCAGACGCTCATCATCTTCGCCGCCTCGCTCGCGCTGATGGCGGCGCTGGCGCTGTTCTTCGGCCGCACCCTGTACGGCAAGGCGTTGCGCGCGACGGCCGTCAACCGGCTGGGCGCGCGCCTCATGGGGATCTCGACGTCCACCGCGGGCCGTCTGAGCTTCGGGCTGGCGGCCTTCATCGGCGCGCTGTCGGGCCTGCTGATCGGGCCGACCACGACCCTGTTCTACGACTCGGGCTTCCTGATCGGCCTGAAGGGCTTCGTCGCGGCGATCTTCGGCGCGCTGGCCAGCTCCCCGGCCGCCGCGCTGGGCGCGGTGTTCGTCGGGCTGCTCGAGTCGTTCGGCTCGTTCTGGGCCAGTGCGTTCAAGGAGGTGATCGTCTTCACGGTCATCCTGCCGGTGCTGCTGATCGTGTCGTTCCGGCACGGCCATCACGACGAGGAGGAGTGATGGCCGCTTGGCTCCGCACCCTTCGCTCGGAGGCGCGATGAACCTGCAGCGCGCCGCCTTCCCTGCCTTCGTGCTGCTGATGGCCGTGCTGCCGGCGCTGCCGGTGCCGGAGTTCTGGATCACGCAGCTCAACTACATCGGGCTGTACGCGCTGGTGGTCATCGGCCTCGTGCTGCTGACCGGCATCGTCGGGCTCACGTCGTTCGGCCAGGCCGCCTTCGTGGGCATCGGGGCGTACACCGCGGCCTTCCTCGCCACCAGGTACGGCGTCTCGCCGTGGCTCACCCTGCCGATCGGGCTGGTGATCACCGCGGCCAGCGCGCTGGTGCTCGGCTGGGTGACCCTGCGCATGTCGGGGCACTTCCTGCCGCTGGCCACCATCGCGTGGGGGCTGTCGCTGTTCTACCTGCTCGGCAACATCGACGCGCTGGGCAAGTACGACGGCCTGCTCGGCATCCCGGCGCTGAACCTGTTCGGCATCGAGCTCAACACCGGGCGCAGCTTCTACCTGCTGCTGTGGGCCATCGTGTTCGCCGCGGCGCTGCTGGTCACGCACCTGCTCGACTCGCGCCCCGGCCGCGCGCTGCGCGCGCTGAAGGGCGGCAGCACGATGCCCGAGGCGATGGGCGTGGGCAGCTACGGCTACAAGGTGCAGGCCTTCGTGATCGCGGCGTTGCTGGCCGCCGTGTCCGGCTGGTTGTTCGCGCACTTCCAGCGCACCGTCAACCCGTCGCCCTTCGGGCTGCACAAGGGCATCGAGTACCTGTTCATGGCGGTGGTGGGCGGCATCGGCCACGGG
>CAZFET010000240.1:2849-5613 GCA_964517545.1 uncultured Burkholderiaceae bacterium | reverse complement strand
CCCGCCCCCCGCGGGGGTTCAAGTCGAGTGGCGGAGCCACATCGACTTGAGAGGCGCGGCGGCGCTCAGCCCACCGGCAGCGCCGTCTCGTACTTCACCTCGCGCAGCACCACGTTGCTGCGGATGCTCGCCACGCCGCCCATGCGGAACACCTTCTCGCTCAGGAAGCGGTCGTAGGCCTTCATGTCGGCCACCACGACCTTGATCACGTAGTCGGCCTCGCCGGTGATGCGCGCGCACTCCATGATCTCGGCACTGGTGCGCACGAAGCGCTCGAACTCCTCGACCGCGCCCTCGTTCTGCCGCACCAGCGACACGTAGGCGTGCACGCAGATCGCGAGGCCGAGCTTCTCGCGGTCCATCAGCGCCACCTGCCGGCGCAGCACGCCGGAGCTCTGCAGCTCCTTGACCCGCCGCCACACCGGCGTGGCCGACAGGCCCACGCGCTCGGCGAGCTGCTGGGCGCTGAGCGCGCCGTCGTGCTGCAGCTCGTGGATGATGCGGCGCGTCACGCGATCGAGTTTGTCCATTTCGGGGAAGTGGCGTTCCGGAAACGTGCGGTTCGCGGATTCTGCGGGATCGGGAAAGATCGCAACACCTGTTTCGCCCCGGCTGCCTACCATCGCCCGCTGTACACGGAGTGCGCCATGACCGACGTCGCCCTTGCGCCCACCTCTGCCTCCGTCGCGGCCGGCGCGACACCGCCGCTGCGCGACTACCGCCTGCAAGACAACCTCGCCGCCACCTCGGGCGCGGTGTTCCTCACCGGCACGCAGGCGCTGGTGCGGCTGCTGCTGATGCAGCGCCGCCTCGACGACGCGGCCGGCCTCAGGACCGCCGGCTTCGTCTCCGGCTACCGCGGCTCGCCGCTGGGCATGGTCGACCAGCAGCTGTGGAAGGCGCAGAAGTTCCTCGACGCCGCGAAGGTGCAGTTCCTGCCGGCGATCAACGAGGACCTCGCGGCCACCGCCTGCCTCGGCACGCAGCGCGTCGCGCTCGATCCCAAGCGCACCGTCGACGGCGTGTATGCCCTGTGGTACGGCAAGGGCCCCGGCGTCGACCGCTCGGGCGACGCGCTGAAGCACGGCAACGTCTACGGCTCCAGCCCGCAAGGCGGCGTGCTGGTGGTGGCGGGCGACGACCACGGCTGCGTCAGCTCGTCGATGCCGCACCAGAGCGACCTCGCGATGCAGGCCTGGAGCATGCCGGTGCTGCATCCCGGCAACGTGGCCGAGTACCTGGAGTTCGGCCTGTACGGCTGGGCGCTGTCGCGCTTCTCGGGCGCCTGGGTCGGCTTCAAGGCCATCAGCGAGGTGGTCGAGTCGGGCATGACGGTCGACCTCGACGCGGTGCCGCTGGACTTCACCGCGCCGGTCGACTTCGCGGCCGGCACCAGCCTGCACGTGCGCGCGGTCGACCTGCCGTCGCTGGAGCTGGAGGCGCGCCTGGCGCTCAAGCTCGACGCGGTGCGCGCGTTCGCGAAGCTGAACTCGGTGGACAAGCACGTCGTGTCGAGCCCGCGCGCGACCTTGGGCATCGTGACGGTCGGCAAGGCGCACTACGACTTCATGGAGGTGCTGCGCCGGCTGGATCTCGACCCCAACGCGCTGGCCGCGGCCGGCGTGCGCGTCTACAAGGTCGGCCTGGTCTACCCGATCGAGCCCACGCGCATGCTCGACTTCGTGAGCGGCGTCGAGGAGATCCTCGTCATCGAGGAGAAGGCACCGGTGGTCGAGCGGCAGATCAAGGAGCTGCTGTACGCCGTGCCCAACGAGCAGCGTCCGCGCATCGCGGGCAAGACCGACCACGAGGGCCGGCCGCTGCTCTCCGCGCTCGGCGAGCTGCGGCCCTCGCGCATCATGGCCGTGGTGGCCGAGTGGCTGGCGCGCCTGAACCCGGCGCTCGACCGGCGGCATCTGGTGGTCGACTTCACGATGCCCGCGCTGCTGTCCAACGCGGCCGATGCGGTCAGGCGCCTGCCCTACTTCTGCTCGGGATGCCCGCACAACACCAGCACCCGGCTGCCCGAGGGATCGCGCGCGCTGGCCGGCATCGGCTGCCACTTCATGGCGAGCTGGATGGAGCGCGGCACCAGCGGCCTCATCCAGATGGGCGCCGAAGGCGTGGACTGGGCGGCGCACTCGCGCTTCACCACGGAGAAGCACGTCTTCCAGAACCTGGGCGACGGCACCTACTTCCACTCCGGCCTGCTCGCGATCCGGCAGGCCATCGCGGCCGGCGCCAACATCACCTACAAGCTGCTCTACAACGACGCCGTGGCGATGACCGGCGGCCAGCCGGTCGACGGGCACATCAGCGTGCCCGAGATCGCCCGCCAGGTCGAGGCCGAGGGCGCGAAGCGCGTGGTCGTGGTCAGCGACGACATCGGCAAGTACCGCGGCCGCGAGGGCGAGTTCCCGCGCGGCACCACCTTCCACGACCGCAGCGAGCTCGACGCCGTGCAGCGCGAGCTGCGCGAGCTGCCCGGCGTGACCCTGCTGATCTACGACCAGACCTGCGCGGCCGAGAAGCGCCGCCGGCGCAAGAAGGGCGAGATGCCCGACCCGCCGAAGCGCGTGTTCATCAACGAGCGCGTCTGCGAAGGCTGCGGCGACTGCGGCGCGGCGAGCAACTGCCTGAGCGTGATCCCGGTCGAGACCGACTGGGGCCGCAAGCGGCAGATCGAGCAGTCGTCGTGCAACAAGGACTACTCCTGCCTCAACGGCTTCTGCCCGAGCTTCGTGCCCGTGCACGGGGCCAAGGT
>CAZFET010000240.1:0-2839 GCA_964517545.1 uncultured Burkholderiaceae bacterium | reverse complement strand
CCGAGCTTCATGACGGTCGAAGGCGCCGTGCTGCGCAAGCGCGTGAGCGGCGTCGACGCCGCGGCACTGGCGCGCGAGCTGGCGAGCCTGCCGGCGGCGCCGCCGTGGCGCTGGACCGGCCCGTTCGACATGCTCGTCACCGGCGTCGGCGGCACCGGCGTGGTCACCGTCGGCGCGCTCGTCACGATGGCCGCGCACCTCGAGGGCAAGCAGGCCTCGGTGCTCGACTTCATGGGCTTCGCGCAGAAGGGCGGCTCGGTGCTGTCGTTCGTGCGCCTCGGCCTCACGCCCGACCAGCTCAACCAGGTGCGCATCGACACCCAGCAGGCCGACGTGCTGCTGGCCTGCGACATGGTGGTCGGCGCGTCGGCCGACGCGCTGGGCACGGTCAAGCACGGCCGCACCGTGGTGCTGGCCAACACGCACGAGCTCGCCACCGCCGCCTTCGTGCGCAACCCCGAAGCCAGCCTCGAGAGCGCCGCGCTGCTGGAGAAGATGCGCCACGCGGCGGGCGCCGACCGCGTGTTCACCACCGACGCGCAGGCCGTCGCGCAACGCATGCTGGGCGACACCTTGCCGGCCAACATCGTCATGCTGGGCGTGGCCTACCAGCGCGGTCTGGTGCCGCTGAGCGAGGCCGCGCTGCTGCGCGCGATCGAGCTCAACGGCGTGGCCGTCGAGACCAACAAGACCGCCTTCGCGCTCGGCCGGCTGGCGGTCGCGCGGCCCGACGCGCTGCGCCGGCTCGAAGGCGAGCCGGACGAGCCGGCCCGGCCCGACACGCTCGATGCGCTCGTGGCGCGGCGCGAGGCCTTCCTCGCCGACTATCAGGACGCCGCGTACGCGCGCCGCTACCGCGCGCTGGTCGATCGCGTGTGCGCGGCCGAGTCGCGCCTCGGCACGGGCGAGCTCGCGCTGACCGACGCGGTGGCGCGCCACTACGCCAAGCTGCTGGCGATCAAGGACGAGTACGAGGTCGCGCGCCTGTACACCGACGGCGGCTTCATGCAGTCGCTGTCCGAGCAGTTCGAGCGCTGGGACCGCGTGAGCTTCCACATGGCGCCGCCGCTGCTCGCGCGCCCCGGCCCCGACGGCCGCCCGCGCAAGCTGCGCTTCGGCCCGTGGCTGATGCCGGCGATGAAGCTGCTCGCGTCGATGCGCCGCCTGCGCGGCAGCTGGCTCGACGTGTTCGGCCGCACCGAAGAACGGCGCATGGAGCGCGCGCTCGTGCGCGAGTACGAGGCCACGATCGACGAACTGCTCGGCGCGCTCGACCGCGACAACCTCGCCGTCGCGGTGGCGATCGCCAAGGTGCCCGAGCGCATCCGCGGCTACGGCCTCGTGAAGCTGGCCAACGTGGCGACCGCGAAGGCGCGGCAGCGCGAGTTGCTCGACCGCTTCCACGGCCGTGCCGCCGACGCGCCCCCGACGCAGAAGAAGCCGATCCCGATCGCGGTGGTCGATCAGCGCGGCTGAGGCTCGGCGAGGCGCGCGTGCGCCCTCGAGATCTGCAGCAGGTCCATGGCCGCCCGGTCCTGGTTCGCGTGCTCGTCGGCGGTCGCGTTCAGCCGGCCGGCTTGTCGGCCTTCTTCGCCTTCTCGGCCACCGGCAGGCCGGCCTGCTTCCAGGCGGTGAAGCCGCCGTCGATGTGGGCCACCTTCTCCAGGCCCATGTCCTGCAAGGTCTTGGTGGCCAGCGCCGAGCGCCAGCCCATCGCGCAGAACAGCACGAGCTGCTTGCCCGACGCGAACTCCCGGCGGTGGTACGGGCTCTCGGGGTCGACCCAGAACTCCAGCATGCCGCGCGGCGCGTGGAAGGCGCCGGGGATGACGCCCTCGCGCTCGAGTTCGCGCACGTCGCGGATGTCGACGAACATCACGTCGTCGCGGCCGTGCAGGTCGCGCGCCTCCTCGACGCTGAAGGTGGTGATGGCCTGCAAGGCCTCGTCGACCATCGACTTGGCGGTCTTCTTCATCGCAACGCACTCCGAGAATCCGACGGCGGCAGCGTAGCGCAAGCGCGCCGCCGGCGTCGCGGCGACGCGCGCGGTCGCGCTGCGGGCCGATGCCGATGGCCGCGCGCGCCGCGGCGCACTACGATGCCGGCCGCCACCGCCCGCGGGAGGGCCGCACGATGATCCTGTCCGCCACCGAAAGCGCCGGCCTGGGCCGCGTGTTCGCGCTGCTCGCCGAGGGACTGGCCGAGCGCGAAGTGCGCGAGCGCGTCGGCGCGGCGCTGCTCGACCTGCTGCACGCCGACCACTTCGCCTCGTTCGTGTGGGACGCGCGCACGCGGCGCTTCGGCAGCGGCGTGTGGCTGCACATGGACCCGGCCAACCTCGCGCGCTACGACGACTGGTACCAGTACCACGACCCCATCACCTTCGCCCTGCAGGCGCGCCGCCACGCCACGGCGGTGAGCGAGGTGATGCCGCACCGCGAGCTGCGGCGCAGCGAGTTCTTCAACGACTTCCTCGCGCGCGACGGGCTGCACTGGGGCATCAACCTGCACGCCTTCGACGGCGAGCGCGCGCTCGGCGACCTGCGCATCTGGCGCGGCCGCCACCGCCGCGAGTTCGACGCGCACGACAAGGCGCTGCTCGACCTGATCGAGCCGGCGTTCATCGCGGCTCTGCGCCGCGCGCGCGACGACGCCGCCCCGGCGCCGCAGCGCGCTCCGGCGGCGCTGCCGGGGGCCAGCCGGCGCGAACTCGAGGTGGCCGAGCGCGTGTGCCGCGGCCTCACCGACAAGCAGATCGCGCGCGAGCTGGGCATCGGCGTGTCACGCAGTACTTGTTCCTGTGGGCGTTCCGGTTGGAGTCGGAGTGCTTGTTTGTGCC
>CAZFET010000239.1:0-5640 GCA_964517545.1 uncultured Burkholderiaceae bacterium | reverse complement strand
GAGGGCCTGCTGGACGCCCTGGATGTGCGCTCCACGGCCGGCTGCCTGCGCGCCAATCGCCTGAGCGCCGACCCCGCCAAGCGCGTGCTGCTGGTCGAGGCCGGCGGGCGCGACGACTACCACTGGATCCACATCCCGGTCGGCTACCTCTACTGCATCGGCAACCCGCGCACCGACTGGCTCTACTTCACCGAGCCCGATCCCGGCCTCAACGGCCGCAGGCTGCGCTACCCGCGCGGCAAGGTGCTGGGCGGCAGCTCCAGCATCAACGGGATGATCTACATGCGCGGGCAGTCGCGCGACTACGACCACTGGGCCGCGGTGACGGGCGACGACGCCTGGCGCTGGGACGCCTGCCTGCCGTACTTCAAGCGCCACGAGGACCACTGGCGCGGCGCCGACGCGTGGCACGGCGCGGGCGGCGAGTGGCGCGTCGAGCGCCAGCGGCTGTCGTGGCAGATCCTCGACGCCTTCGCGGCCGCCGCGGTCGAGGCCGGCATCCCGGCGAGCGACGACTTCAACCGCGGCGACAACCTCGGCGTCGGCTACTTCGAGGTGAACCCGCGCCGCGGCTGGCGCTGGAACGCGACCAAGGCCTTCCTGCGGCCGGTGCGCGGTCGGCGCAACCTCGAGGTGTGGACCGGCACGCACGCGCGGCGCCTGCGGCTCGAGCGCGGCGCCGACGGCGCGCTGCGCTGCACGGGCGTGGAGCTGCTCACGCCGCGCGGCGTGCAGAGCGTGCGCGCGGCCGGCGAGGTGCTGCTCGCGGCCGGCGCGATCGGCACGCCGCAGCTGCTGCAGCTGTCGGGCGTCGGGCCGGGCGCGCTGCTCGCGGAGCTGGGCCTGCCGCTCGTGCACGAGCTGCCCGGTGTCGGCGCGAACCTGCAGGACCATCTGCAGATCCGCGCGGTGTTCAAGGTGCAGGGCGCGACCACGCTCAACACGCTCGCGAACTCGTGGTGGGGCAAGCTGCGCATCGGCGCCGAGTACGCGCTGCGGCGCAGCGGCCCGATGAGCATGGCGCCGTCGCAGCTCGGCGCCTTCGCCAAGAGCTCGCCCGAGCGCGCGTGGCCCGACCTGGAGTACCACGTGCAGCCGCTGTCGCTCGACGCCTTCGGCGAGCCGCTGCACGCCTTTGCCGCGTTCACCGCGAGCGTGTGCAACCTCAACCCGACCAGCCGCGGCAGCGTCACGATCCGCTCGCCGCGCCCCGAGGACGCGCCGGCCATCGCGCCGCGCTACCTGAGCACGCCGGAAGACCGGCAGGTCGCCGCGCAGTCGCTGCGCCTGACGCGCCGCATCGCGTCGATGCCCGCGCTCGCGAAGTACCGGCCCGAGGAGTACCGCCCCGGCGTGCAGTACCAGAGCGACGACGAGCTCGCGCGGCTGGCCGGCGACATCGCCACCACGATCTTCCATCCGGTGGGCACCTGCCGCATGGGCCGCGCCGACGACGCGCAGGCGGTGGTCGACTCGAGGCTGCGCGTGCGCGGCGTGGCGGGGCTGCGCGTGGTCGACGCGAGCGTGATGCCCACCATCACGAGCGGCAACACCAACGCACCCACCTTGATGATCGCCGAGCGCGCGGCCGAGTGGATCGGCTCGGCGCGCGGCTGATCGGCCGGTCGCCGGCGGCCGTCGCGCGGGGCTCGCCGCTGGTCGTTGCGGCTGGTCGTTGCCGCTGGTAGTTGCCGCAATGCCGGCGCACGCTTCGGCGTCGTAACATCACGTTGCCTTTGGTTGCACGTGGCCGTCCGAGGGCGCTGCGCAGACCTCCTTCTTGGCTTCCACCGACGACTCGCATCGTTCCGACCTGAACACGCCAGCCGACGTGGCCTCCGTGCCGCCGACGCCGGTGGAGCCCGCGTCACTCGCCGCCTCCGTCGCCCACGCCGCGCCGCGCTCGCGCCGCCATCGCGCGTGGGCGGCGCTGCGGCGCCTGCTCGGCCTGCCCGTGCGCGAGCCGCTCGACGCGCCCACCACCCTGATGCCCGGCCCGAGCGGCGAGTCGGCGCGACGCTGGCGCGCGCGCGCGGCGCTGTCGGGCGACTGGTTCTGGGAGACCGACGCGAGCCACCGCATCGTCTGGGTGTCGGAGGACGCGCGTCGCATCACGCGGCTCGGGCTCGACCCGCACCGGCTGCTCGGCCGCACGCACGCCGAGGTGCCGGAGTTCCTGCCGCCCGACGGCGGCTGGGACGCGCTGCACGCGCGCATGTCGCAGCACCACCGCCTGCGCGACGTGGTGTTCGAGGTCCATCGCCCGGGCGGTCGCGCGCCGCTGTGGGTCGCCATCAGCGCGCGACCGCGCCACGCGGCCGACGGCAGCTTCGTCGGCTACGAAGGTGTCGGCCACGACGTCACCGAGCAGCAGCTCGCGCTCAAGCGCCTGCGCGAGAGCGAGCAGCGCTACGCGGTGATGGCCGGGCTGTCGTCCGACTGGTACTGGGAGACCGACGCGGAGCATCGCTACACCTCGCTCGGCGAGGCCGCGCGCGAGCGGCTCGGGGCGCTGGCCGAGCGCGCGATCGGCGCGACGGCGTGGGACTGCTTCGCGCCGTCGCTGCCGGCCGAGCAGTGGGCACGCCATCGCGACGACCTCGACGCGCGCCGCACCTTCCGCGGGCTCGAGTACCGCATCGACCGCGGCCCCGGCCAGCGCGGCCTGTGGGTGTCGATCAGCGGCTCGCCGCGCTTCGACGCGCAGGGCCGCTTCCTCGGCTATCACGGCGTCGGCAGCGACATCACGCTGCGCAAGCGCGCCGAGCGGCTGATGGTGTCGCGCAACACCGCGCTCGAGGCGCAGGTGCGCGCGCGCACGGCCGAGCTCGAGCGCGCCAACCGCGACCTCGACGCCTTCGCGCGGCAGCTCGCGCACGAGCTGCGCACGCCGATCGCGCACATCCAGGGGCTGGCCGAGCTGCTGCTGCTGCGGCCCGAGGCGCAGCTCGACGCCGAGGCGCGCCGCTGGGTCGAGCTGCAGCTGCGCGCCACGCGCTCGATGGCGCAGACCGTGACGGCGCTGCTCGACCTGGCGCGCTCGGCCTCGCTGCCGATCGAGCGCGTGCGGGTCGACGTGAGCCAGCTCGCGCACGAGGTCTCGCGCGACGTGGCGTCCGGCGAGCGGCGCGCCCCGGTGCGCTGGCACATCCAGCCCGGGCTCACGGCCGACGCCGCGCCGTCGCTGCTGCGCGTGGTGCTGGCCAACCTGCTGGGCAACGCCGCCAAGTTCACGCGCGACGTCGACGCGCCCGTGGTCGCGCTGAGCGCCGAGGACGTGGGCGGCGTGCGCGTGTTCACCGTCACCGACAACGGCGCCGGCTTCGACGAGGCCAAGGCCGCCACCTTGTTCCAGCCCTTCGTGCGGCTGCACGGCGGCGAGCAGTTCGCCGGCAGCGGCCTCGGGCTGTCGATCGTGCGGCGCATCGTCGAGCGCCACGGCGGCTGGGTGCATGCGAGCGGCCACCCCGGCGTGGGCGCGCAGATCAGCTTCACGCTCGCGCCCGAGCCGCCCGATCCGAACACCACCGTGGTCGACCCCAGCGGCGGCAGCGCCGCGCA
This sequence comes from uncultured Burkholderiaceae bacterium, assembly GCA_964517545.1. Lineage (GTDB taxonomy): Bacteria > Pseudomonadota > Gammaproteobacteria > Burkholderiales > Burkholderiaceae_C > CAZFET01. Next base: position 2,079 of record CAZFET010000239.1, on the reverse strand, counting down.
CGACCTGGCGCGCCCGGCGGCCACCGCGTAATTCCCGCTGCCCGGCGCGCGGGGCCGCGCCTACAGTCGCGCCACTCGCAGAGGCGCCCGCTCCCGGGCGGGGCCGTCTGGGCGGGGGACCGAGGAGACACGGAGACGAGAAGACAGACGAACGGTCGTCGAACCGATCGGCCGCGAGGCCGATGACACAATGCGAAGGGCGCCGGTGTTGAGCCGGCGCCCTTTGTTTTGCGGGCGGCTCCGTCGTCCCCGTGCTGGCCCCGTCGCTTCCTTCATGCTCGATCTGCTGCTGGTCACCGCGGCCTCGGCGCTGGCCGGCTTCGTCGACGCCATCGTCGGCGGCGGCGGCCTGATCCTGGTGCCGGCGCTGTTCGGCGTGTACCCGGCCGCGCCGCCGCCCACCTTGCTGGGCACCAACAAGGGCGCGGCGATCTGGGGCACCGCGTGGGCCACCGCGCAGTTCGCGCGGCGCGTCGAGATGCCGTGGCGCGCGCTGCTGCCGGCCGCGCTGGCGGCGCTCGCCGGCAGCTTCGCCGGCGCGTGGACGGTCACCCAGGTCAGCGCCGACGGCCTGCGGCGCGCGCTGCCCTTCGTGCTGCTGGCGGTGCTGCTGTACACGCTCGCGCGCAAGGAGCTCGGCCGCGCGCACGCGCCGCGCTTTCGGGGTCGGGCGCAGGCGCTGGCCGCCAGCGCGGTGGGCGTGGCGGTCGGCTTCTACGACGGCTTCTTCGGGCCGGGCACCGGCAGCTTCTTCGTGTTCCTGTTCGTGCGCCTGCTGGGCTACGACTTCCTGCACGCGTCGGCCGCGGCCAAGCTGCTCAACGTCGCGACCAACCTCGCCGCGCTGCTGCTGTTCGCGCGGCTCGGCCACGTGTGGTGGCACGTCGCGCTGGTCATGGCGGTGGCCAACGTGGCCGGCAGCCTGCTCGGCACGCGGCTCGCGCTGCGCCACGGCGCGGGCTTCGTGCGCGGCGTGTTCATCGTGGTGGTGTCCGCGCTGATCCTGAAGACCGGCTGGGACGCGTTCGTGCGCTGACGGCGCCGCGCCGGCGGCCGGCCCGGCGCGGAACAGCGCCCGCTTTCGCCCGCTGTTGCGGCGGCCGAGCGCCGCGGCGCGTGCCTAGCATGCGGGCATGAACGACGCGCCTGCCGACCTGCGCAGTCCCGACATCGACCTGCCCGCCCTGCCCGACGCGCTGGTGCGGCTGTCGCTGCTGATGGCCGAGGACGAACTCAACCTGCAGGCCGCCGCCGCGCTGGTGGAGTCCGACATGGCGCTGGCGGCGGCGGTGCTGAAGGCCGTCAATTCGCCGCTGTACGGGCTGCGCGGTCGCGTGCAGAGCGTGCAGCAGGCGATCACCTGGCTCGGCGTGCGCGAGGTCGCGGCCGTCACGTACGAGATCGGCCTGCGCTCGGCCTTCGCGCCGTCGGCCGGGCTCGAGCCGATCTGGCAGCGCGCCGCGCGCCGCGGCGTGCTGATGGGCCGCATGGCGCAGTCGCTCGGCATCGACGCGTGGGCCGCGCACTCCGCCGGCCTGTTCGAGGAGTGCGGCAAGGCAGTGCTGCTGCGTCACGCGCCCGACCACTACCCGGCGATGCTGCGCGCGGCCGCGTCCGACGCGGACCTGGTGGCGCTGGAGCGCACCGGCTTCGGCGTCGCGCACGACGCGCTGGGCGCCGCGCTGTGCGAGGCCTGGGGCCTGGGCCCGGCGGCGGTGGCCAGCGTGCGCCATCACGTCGAGGTGCAGGCCGGCGCCGCGCTGCCCGCGCAGGCGCCGCGGCGCTCGCTGTGCGCGCTGTCGGCGGTGGCGCACGCGCTGATGCACGACGCGGCGTCGATGCCCGACGTGGTGGCGCGCGTCGCACCCGAGGCGATGCTCGACGAGACGCTCGTGCGTCGCGCGGCCGAGCGCGTGACCGGCAGCCTCGCGGCGAACGAAGCCGCGGCCTGAGCGCCGACGTCGCGGGCATGCCCGCGATCCGGCGCGCCGGCGCGCCGGGCAGGCGCTGCCGCGGATCCACCCGGCGCGGGACACGCCCCTGCGCGCCGGGCCCTGGGCCTGCCTAATCCCCGTCGTT
>CAZFET010000238.1:0-5664 GCA_964517545.1 uncultured Burkholderiaceae bacterium | reverse complement strand
GGCTACTGGGGCCGCCCCGAGCTCACCGCCGAGCGCTTCGTCGACGATCCCTTCCGTCCCGGCGAGCGCCTGTACCGCACCGGCGACCTCGTGCGCCGGCTCGACGACGGCTCGATCGAGTACATCGGCCGCCTCGACCGCCAGGTGAAGATCCGCGGCCATCGCATCGAGCTCGGCGAGATCGAAGCCGCGCTCGCGCGCGAACCGGGCATCGCGCAGTGCGCGGTCGACGTGCGCGACGACACGCCCGGCGACAAGCGGCTGGTGGCCTACGTGGTGCCGTCGCCGGGCGCCGCCTTGCCGCCGGGGCGCGAGCTGTGCCGCCGGCTCGCGGCGCACATGCCGGCCTACATGGTGCCTGCCGCGGTGGTCGAGCTCGACGCGCTGCCGCTCAACGCCAACGGCAAGCTCGATCGCGCCGCGCTGCCCGCGCCGGACATCGCGCACGAGGCGCACGTCACGCACGGCGGCGTGCACGACGAGCCGGCCGACGAGCTCGAGCGCGACCTGCAGTCGATCTGGCAGACGGTGCTCGCCACGCAGCCGATCGGCGCGAACGACAGCTTCTTCGAACTGGGCGGCCACTCGCTGCTGGCGATCAAGCTGCTCGACGCGGTGGAGCGCCGCTTCGGCCGCACGCTCGGGCTCGCCACGCTCTTCGAAGGCCCGACCATCCGCGGGCAGGCGGCGCTGCTGAGGCGCGACGACGCCGGCACGCCGTCGACCTGCGCCGTGGCCGTGCAGCCGAAGGGCGGGCACGCGCCGCTGTTCTTCGTCTCCGGCTACGGCGGCGCCATCCTGCCGTTCCACACGCTCGCGCGCGAGCTCGGCGAGCAGCAGCCGCTGTACGTGCTCGACCTCAACTCGCTGCCCGACTTCGACTGGAACGCCGTCACGATCGAGCGCATCGCCGAGCGCATGGTGGCCGACATGCGGCGCGTGCAACCGCGCGGGCCGTACCACCTGGCCGGCTTCTCGCTCGGCGGCAAGATCGTCTACGAGATGGCGCAGCAGCTGCACCGCGCGGGCGAGCGCGTCGAGCTGCTCGCGCTGCTCGACTGCGCCGCGCCGGGCTGGTATCCGGGGCGCATGACCCTGGTGCGCGCCGAGGTGCGCGAGCTGCGCCCGGGCGTGGTGATGGACGACCCGCAGATGGGCTGGGGCCCGCTGATCGGCGGCGGGGTCGACGTGGCCGGCCTGCACTGCGGCCACACGCAGATGCTCGACGCCGCGCACGCACCGGCGCTCGCCGCGCTGCTGCGCGAGCGCCTGCCGCACGATCGCACGGCGGGGGCGGCGCAGGCGGCGGACGCGGAGGCGCACTGATGCTGCTCGACTCGCCGCCGCCCGCGCAGGCGCAAGGCCGCGCACGCGGCCTGCAGTGGCAGGCGCTGCGCCTGCACGACGAGGCCGCGCGCCTCGACCTGCATTGGCAGCGCCTCGACGCCGCCGAGCGCGATCGCGCCGCGCGCTTCTTCCGCAAGGTCGACCGCGCGCGCTTCGTGGTCGGCCGCAGCACCGCGCGTGCGCTGCTCGCGCAGCGCCTCGGCGTCGATCCGACGACGCTCGCCTTGCACGGCAACGCGTGGGGCAAGCCGGCGCTGCTCGGCGCGCCGGGCGTGCACTTCAACGTGAGCCATTCCGGCGGCTGGGTGCTCGTGGCCGTCGACGACGCCGGGCCGCTCGGCGTGGACGTCGAGGCCGTGCGGCCCGAGCTGGCCGAGCTCGACGAGTTCCGCCGCGTGCTGGCGCCCGAGGAGGCCGCGGCGCTCGATGCGCTGCCGGCGCACGAGCGCGCCCGCGCCGTCGCGCGCGTGTGGGTGCGCAAGGAGGCCTACGTCAAGGCCATCGGCGAGGGCATGAGCCGCGAGCTGCGCGACATCGCGGTCTCGGTGCAGGCCGACGCGCCGCACCTGCTGTACGACCGCAACCCCGGCGGCCTCGACGCGCGCTGGCGCTGCCTGGACCTGGCCATCGACGCGACCCACGTCGCCTGCCTCGTGCACCGCGCCGATGGCTGAGCCGTCGGTCGCGCTGCGCTTCTTCGAGGGCGCGGTCTGGTCGGCCGCGCGCAACGTGCTGCAGATCGTGCTCAACCTCGCCGCGCTGGCGGTGGTGGCGCGCGAGCTCGGCCCCGAGGCCTACGGCGTGTTCGGCGTGGCGATGCTGGTGATCGGCGTGGCCGAGATGGTGGCCGGCGGCTCGCTCACCGAGTCGATCATCCAGCGCAAGGAGATCGACGACGGACACGTCGACGCCACGTTCTGGCTGTCGCTCGGCGTCGCGCTCGCGCTGGCGGCGCTGACGGCGGGCTTCGCGCCGGCGCTCGCGCGCGCCGCCGGCAGCGCGCGCGCCGCCGAGGTGCTCGCCGTGCTCGGCCTGCTGCTGCCGGCGACGGTGGCCTCGCGCGTGCCGATGGCGCTGCTCGCGCGCGACCTGCGCTTCAAGGCGAGCTCGCAGATCGGCGCGCTGGCCACCATCGCGAGCTGCACGACCGGCATCGTGCTCGCGCTGCGCGGCGCCGGGCTGTGGACGCTCGTGGCGATGGAGGCGGTGCGTTCGCTGGTCACCCTGGTCGGCGCGTTCGTCGCCGTGACGTGGCGCCCGCGCGGGCGCGGCCGGCTGCATCACCTGCGCGACCTGTGGCGCTTCAACGCCGGCACCCTGGCCACCTACTCGGTGGGCTACGCCGACCTGTATTTGCCGCGGCTGCTGGTGTCGCATCTGCTCGGGCCGCAGGCGCTCGGGCTGTTCATGCTGGCGATGCGCGTGTTCCAGGAGATGTCGCACCTGCTCACCGAGCCGCTGCACGGCGTGGCGATGGCCGCCTGCGCCCGCGCGCAGGACGCGCGCGACGAGCTGCAGCGCATCGTGCTCGGCCTGTACCACACGTCGCGGCTGCTGGTGTTCCCCGCGTTCCTCGGCATGGCCGCCGTGGCGCCGTGGCTGATCCCGCTGTTCTTCGGTCCGAAGTGGCTCGACGCGGTGACGGCGGTGCAGCTGCTGATGCTCGGCGGCCTGCGGCTCGCCACCGGTGCGTTCAACTCGGCCATCCTGTTCGGCGTGGGGCACGTGCGCGCGACGCTCTATCTCTTTCTCGCGGGCTGCGCGCTGCACGTCGTGCTGTTCCCGCTGCTCGCGCCGTGGGGCGTGGCCGGCGCTGCGCTGGCGATGCTGGGCCGGCAGTTCGGCAACTGGCCGCTCGCCTGCGTGCTGATCCGGCGCGCCACGGGGCTGTCGATCGCGCAGCAGCTCGGCGGCGGCGCGGCCCTGCTCGCGTCGGCCGCGCTCGCCGCGGGCGCCGCCTTCGGCACGGGACTCGCGCTGCAGGAGCGCTGGCCGGCGCCCGCGCTCGTCATCGCCGCCGCCGTCGCCGGCGTCCTCGTGTACGCCGCCGCACTGCGCATGCTGGCGCCGGCGACGTGGCGCACTGCGCTGGAGCTGGCCGCGGCGTTCGCGCGGCGCGATCGCGCACGGATCGAAGCCGCGCTGACGCGTCACGACTGAGCGAGGCCCGCGCCCGGGCCTCGGTGCGGCAGTCGCGGCGCTACGATCGCGCCGTGACCGCCGCATCCGACTCCATCTTCACCATCCCCACCCTGCGCACCGAGCGCCTCGTGTTGCGCGCCTTCAGCGAGAGCGATCTCGACGCCTTCGCGGCGATGTGCGCCGACCCCGAGGTGATGCGCTACATCGGCCCGGGCGACACGATCGACCGCGCGATGGCGTGGCGCGCGCTCGCGCTGTTCAACGGCCATTGGTCGCTCAAGGGCCACGGCATGTGGGCCGTCGAACGCGCCGCCGACGGCGCGCTGCTGGGGCGGGCCGGCTTCCTCGACCTGCCGGGCTGGCCCGGGCTCGAGGTGGGCTGGCTGCTCGCGCGCGAGCACTGGGGCCGCGGCTACGCGCGCGAGGCGGCCACGGCGTCGCTGCGCTTCGGCTTCGACGTGCTGCGGCGCGAGCGCCTCATCAGCATGGTGCACCCCGACAACCTGCGCTCGAGCCGGCTGGCCGAGGCGCTGGGCGCGCGGCACGAAGGCGACGTGGAGCTGTTCGGCCGGCGCGTGCGGCTGTACGTGCATCGCGCCGCCTCCGCCGCGACGTCGGCCACCGGGGGGAGCGCAGCGTGAGCGCGCTGGCCGGCCAGCCGCACTACCAGAAGTTCGCGGTGCGCGTGGCGCGCAGCCGCATCGACGGCTTCGGCGTGTTCGCGGCCGAGCCCATCGCGCCGCGGCTGAAGATCGGCGAGATCCGCGGCGAGTCGATCAGCGTGGCCGAGGCGCGCCGACGCGCCTCGGGCCAGCAGCGCATCATGATCGTCGAGGTGTCGTCGCGCAAAGCGATCGACGCGTCGCGCTCGAGCGACCCGATGCGCTTCACCAACCACTCCTGCGCGCCGAACGCCCGGCTCGTGATCCGCGACGGGCGCATCGAGTTCTACGCGCTGCGCGCCATCGCGCCGGGCGAGGAGCGCACCGTCGCCTAAGGCGAGACCCATCACGAAGACCGGCCCGCCTGCCGCTGCGGCGCGCCGAACTGCGTCGGGCGGCTGTGAGCCGCGCGGCGAGGAACGCTCCCCGATAATCGCGGCATGAATCCCCTGCTCGGCCGGCTGCACCCGTACCCGTTCGAGCGCCTGCGCGAACTCACGCGCGACGTCGTGCCGTCGCCGGCTCACAGGCCCATCAGCCTGGGCATCGGCGAGCCGCGCCACCCGACACCCGAGCTCGTCAAGCGCGCCCTGGTCGAGCACCTCGACGGGCTGGCGAGCTACCCGGCCACGGCCGGCACGCCGGCGCTGCGCGAGGCCATCGCGGGCTGGCTGCAGCGCCGCTACGGCGTGACGGTCGATCCGGCGACGCAGGTGCTGCCCGTGTGCGGCTCGCGCGAGGCGCTGTTCGCGCTGGCGCAGACCGTGATCGACCCGTCGGCGGGTCACGCCACCGTGGTGTGCCCCAATCCCTTCTATCAGATCTACGAGGGCGCGGCCTTGCTCGCCGGCGCGCGCACCGCGTACGCCAACAGCGACCCGGCGCGCAACTACGCGGCCGACTGGTCGCAGATCGACGAGCTGACCTGGTCGCGCACGCAGCTGCTGTACGTGTGTTCGCCGGGCAACCCGACCGGCGCGGTGATGCCGCTGGACGAGTGGCGGCGCCTGTTCGAGCTGTCCGAGCGCCACGGCTTCGTGATCGCCAGCGACGAGTGCTACTCCGAGATCTGGTTCGGCGACGAGCCCCCGCTCGGTTCGCTGCAGGCCGCGAAGGCCCTGGGGCTCGACCGCTTCGAGCGGCTGATCGCGTTCACGTCGCTCAGCAAGCGCAGCAACGTGCCGGGCATGCGCTCGGGCTTCGTGGCCGGCGACGCCGCGCTCGTCAAGCGCTTCCTGCTGTACCGCACCTACCACGGCAGCGCGATGAGCCCGACCGTGCAGGCCGCGAGCATCGCGGCGTGGAACGACGAGTCGCACGTGACGGCCAACCGCGAGTTGTACCGCCGCAAGTTCGCCGACGTGACGCCGAGGCTCGCGCGCGTGCTCGACGTGCGCCTGCCCGACGCGGGCTTCTACCTGTGGGCCGGCGTGCCCGGCCGCGGCGGCGCGCCTTCGCCGGGCGACGACGTCGCGTTCGCCCGCGACCTGCTCGCTCAATACAATGTCGCGGT
>CAZFET010000237.1:3373-5699 GCA_964517545.1 uncultured Burkholderiaceae bacterium | reverse complement strand
CGCGATCGCCGAGGAGCCGGCCGCGCAGCTGCGCGACGGTGGCGTCATCGCGGCGGGCTTCGACGCCGAGCTCGACGAGCTGCGCGCGATCGGCCGCGACGCCGACACCTTCTTGCTCGACCTCGAGGCGCGCGAGCGCGCGCGCAGCGGCATTCCCAACCTGCGCGTGCAGTTCAACCGCGTGCACGGCTTCTACATCGAGGTGACCGGCAGCCATCTCGACAAGGTGCCGGCCGACTACCAGCGGCGGCAGACGATGAAGAACGCCGAGCGCTTCGTCACGCCGGAGCTCAAGGCCTTCGAGGACAAGGCGCTGTCGGCGCAGGAGCGCGCGCTGGCGCGCGAGAAGCTGCTGTACGAGGAGCTGCTGCAGGCGCTGCAGCCGCACCTCGACGCGCTGGGCGAGCTGGGCCGCGCGCTCGCCGCGCTCGATGCGCTGGCGTGTCTGGCCGAGCGCGCCGCGACCCTGGGCTGGTGCCGGCCGGAGTTCGTGCCCTACCCGTGCATCGAGATCGAGCGCGGGCGGCATCCGGTGGTCGAGGCGCGGCTGGCCGAGACCGGCGCCGGCGCGTTCATGCCCAACGACCTGCGGCTCGACGCGAACCGCCGCATGCTGGTGATCACCGGCCCCAACATGGGCGGCAAGAGCACCTTCATGCGGCAGGCCGCGCTGATCGTGCTGCTGGCCGCGATGGGCTCGCGCGTGCCGGCCGACGCCTGCCGGCTCGGGCCCGTCGACGCCATCCACACGCGCATCGGCGCGGCCGACGACCTCGCCAACGCGCAGTCGACGTTCATGCTCGAGATGACCGAGGCCGCGGCCATCGTGCACGGCGCCGGCGAGCACAGCCTCGTGCTGATGGACGAGATCGGCCGCGGCACGTCCACGTTCGACGGCCTGGCGCTGGCCGGCGCCATCGCGGGCCATCTGCACGACCGCAACCGCGCGTTCACCCTGTTCGCGACGCACTACTTCGAGCTCACGCGCTTTCCCGAGAAGCATCCGCGCGCGCTCAACGTGCACGTGTCGGCGGTCGAGTCGGGCGACGACATCGTGTTCCTGCACGAGATCCAGCCGGGCCCGGCCAGCCGCAGCTACGGCGTGCAGGTGGCGCGCCTGGCCGGCATGCCGCCGTCGATCGTGCGCCAGGCGCGCGCCGCGCTCGAGGCGCTGGAGGCGCAGCAGCGCGCCGGCGAGGCGCAGGTCGACCTGTTCGCGCCGCCGCCCGCGCCGCCGTCGCCCGGCGAGCCCGACGCGCTGGCGCAGGCCGTCGCCGCGCTCGAGCCTGATACGCTTTCGCCGAAGGACGCGCTGGACGCGCTGTACCGACTGAAGTCGCTGCTGTGATGTCGCTGACGAAAGACCACCCATGACCTACTGCGTGGCGATCCGCCTCGACGCCGGACTGGTGTTCCTCGCCGACTCGCGCACCAACGCGGGCCTCGACCAGTTCAGCACCTTCCGCAAGATGATCGTCTACGAGAAGCCGGGCGACCGGCTGATGGTCATGCTGTCGGCGGGCAACCTGAGCATCAGCCAGTCGGTGCGCGAGGTGCTGCAGGTCGAGAAGATCGACAACGGCCCGCACGAGCCGCCGCTGACCATCTGGAACGCGCGCAGCATGTTCGACGCCGCGCGCGTGCTGGGCAGCGCGGTGCGCCGCGTGTACGAGCAGGACGGCCCGTCGCTGAAGGCCGCCGGAGTGGACTTAAACGCCTCGATGATCTTCTGCGGGCAGATCCGCGGCGAGGCGATGCGGCTGTTCCTCGAGTACGCGGCCGGCAACTTCATCGAGGCCACGCGCGAGACGCCGTACTTCCAGGTCGGCGAGAGCAAGTACGGCAAGCCCATCCTCGATCGCGTGATCACGCCGAAGACCTCGCTCGACGAGGCCGCCAAGTGCGCGCTGATCTCGATGGACTCGACCCTGAAGTCCAATCTCTCGGTGGGGCTGCCGCTGGACCTGCTGGTGTACCGCGAGGGCGACTTCCAGACGCATCGCATCGTCTGCATCGACGAGCGCAACCCGTACTTCCAGATGATCCGCGGCACCTGGGGCCAGCGGCTGAAGCAGGTGTTCGAGGGCATCGACGACCCCGCCTGGGACGGCGTCGGCGCGAACTACCCGCTGGTGGTCGACAGCGAGCGCTACGGGCAGATGCGCAAGATCTCCACGCCGCAGCAGAAGATCGTGTGATGCGCGCGCGCAGTACCGCGCAGGCGCAGCCGGCGGCGCCGGCCGGCACGATCGTCTTCTCGCACGCCAACGGCTTTCCGGCCGGCACCTATCGCGTGCTGTTCGAAGGCTGGCGCAGCGTCGGCTGG
>CAZFET010000237.1:0-3268 GCA_964517545.1 uncultured Burkholderiaceae bacterium | reverse complement strand
AGCGCTTCGGCCACGATCCGGCCTATCCCGTCACGAGCAACTGGCCGCACCTGCGCGACCAGCTCGTGGACTTCGTCGCGTCGCTGCACGCCGGCCCGGTGGTGCTGGTGGGCCACTCGCTCGGCGGCTTCCTGAGCCTGCTGGCCGCCAGCCGCCGACCCGAGCTCGCGCGCGGCGTGCTGCTGCTCGACTCGCCCGTCGTCGCCGGCTGGCGCGCGCACAGCGTGCAGGTGGCCAAGGCCACCGGACTGATGAAGCGCGTGTCGCCGGGGCGCGTGTCGCGGCGCCGCCGCTGGCACTGGCCGAGCCGCGAGGCCGCGCACGCGCACTTCGCGTCGAAGGCCGCGTTCGCGCGCTGGGATCCGCGCGTGCTCGACGACTACGTCGCCGCGGGGCTCGAGCCCGCGCCCGACGGCGGCGTGCAGCTCGCCTTCCGGCGCGAGACCGAGACCGCGATCTACGACAGCCTGCCGCATCACCTGCCGCGCGTGCTGCGCCGGCATCCGCTGCAATGCCCGGCGGCGTTCATCGGCGGCCCGCAGTCGGCCGAGATCCGGCATGTCGGGCTCGCGGCCACGCGCGCGCTCGTGCACGGGCGGCTGAGCTGGATCGAGGGTTCGCACCTGTTCCCGATGGAGCGGCCCGACGAGACCGCGGCCGAGGTGGCGCGGCTGCTGCGCGCGATGACGTGACTCTGGCGCGCGGGGCCCGTGACGCGGCCGTCGCGCCGGACCCCGTCGATATAATGCCGCTTTACCACCACGGCATTCGTGAGCCCGCGCCGGGCCGCCACGGGTGCCGCACGACATGACCAAGTTCGTCTTCGTCACCGGTGGCGTGGTGTCCTCCCTCGGCAAGGGCATCGCGTCGGCCTCGCTCGCAGCGATCCTCGAATCGCGCGGCCTCAAGGTCACCCTCATCAAGCTCGACCCGTACCTGAACGTCGACCCGGGCACCATGTCGCCGTTCCAGCACGGCGAGGTGTTCGTCACCGACGACGGCGCCGAGACCGACCTCGACCTGGGCCACTACGAGCGCTTCATCAGCACCCGCATGAAGCGCAGCAACAACTTCACCACCGGGCAGATCTACAAGTCGGTGCTCGAGAAGGAGCGCCGCGGCGACTACCTCGGCAAGACCGTGCAGGTCATCCCGCACGTCACCAACGAGATCCAGGAGTTCGTGCGCCGCGGCGCGGGTGTCGGCAGCGCCGAGGAGGCGCAGGTCGCGATCGTCGAGGTGGGCGGCACGGTCGGCGACATCGAGTCGCTGCCCTTCCTCGAGGCCGCGCGCCAGATGAGCCTCAAGCTCGGGCCGTCGAACACCGCGTTCGTGCACCTGACCTACGTGCCCTGGATCGCCGCGGCCGGCGAACTCAAGACCAAGCCGACGCAGCACACGGTGCAGAAGCTGCGCGAGATCGGCATCCAGCCCGATGCGCTGCTGTGCCGTGCCGACCGCCCCGTGCCGGAGGACGAGCGCGAGAAGATCTCGCTGTTCACCAACGTGCCGATGCAAGGCGTCATCTCGGTGTGGGACGCCGACACCATCTACAAGGTGCCGCGCATGCTGCACGAGCAGGGCCTCGACGAGCTGATCTGCATGAAGCTGCAGCTGCTCACGCGCCCGGCCGACCTGAAGCGCTGGGACCGCCTCGTGCACGAGATCGAGCACCCCAGGCACGAGGTCACCATCGCGATGTGCGGCAAGTACACCGACCTGTCGGACTCGTACAAGTCGCTCAACGAGGCGCTGCGCCACGCCGGCATCCACAACCACGCGCGCGTGCGGATCGAGTACGTCGACTCCGAGACGCTCGACGCGGGCACCGTGTCGCAGCTCGGCCGCTTCGACGCGATCCTCGTGCCCGGCGGCTTCGGCAAGCGCGGCGTCGAAGGCAAGATCCTCGCCGCGCAGTACGCCCGCGAGCACAAGCTGCCCTATCTCGGCATCTGCCTCGGCATGCAGGTCGCCACCATCGAGGTGGCACGCCACCTCGCCGGGCTGGCCGACGCCAACAGCACCGAGTTCGACCCGGCCACGCCGCACCCGGTCATCGCGCTCATCGACGAATGGCAGGACCGCGACGGCTCGATCCAGAAGCGCAGCGCGAACTCCGACCTCGGCGGCACCATGCGCCTGGGCGCGCAGAGCGCCGACGTGAAGCCCGGCACCCTGGCGCACGAGATCTTCGGCGCGGTCGTGACCGAGCGCCACCGCCACCGCTACGAGGCCAACGAGCGCTACCTCGAGCAGCTCGAGAAGGCCGGCCTCGTGATCTCGGCGATCACGCAGCGCGAGAAGCTGACCGAGATCGTCGAGCTGCCGCGCGCGGTGCATCCGTGGTTCGTCGGCGTGCAGTTCCACCCCGAGTTCAAGAGCACGCCCTGGGACGGTCATCCGCTGTTCAAGAGCTTCGTGAAGGCCGCGCTCGAGCATCAGGCGCAGCGGACGGAGCCTGCGGTGAAGGCGGTGGCATGAACACCGTCGGCGCAGCGCAGCCGGCCGTTCGACAGGCTCAGGGCGAAGAACGGCGTCTCCGCACCGCCCCCGTCCGGGCCGGGCTTGTCGAAGCCCCGCCGCCATCACCCCTCACCCCCTCTCCCACCCCGACCCGAGGATCGCGCGCATGAGACTCTGCGGCTTCGACGTCGGCCTCGACCGGCCGTTCTTCCTGATCTCGGGGCCCTGCGTGGTCGAGAGCGAACAGCTGCAGATGGACGTGGCCGGGCGGCTGAAGGAGATCACCGGCTCGCTCGGCATCCCGTTCATCTTCAAGTCCAGCTACGACAAGGCCAATCGCTCCAGCGGCAGCTCGTTCCGCGGCCCGGGCATGGACAAGGGCCTGGAGATCCTGGCCAAGGTGCGGCGCGAGCTCGGCGTGCCGGTGCTGACCGACGTGCACAGCGAAGCCGAGGTGCCGGCCGTCGCGCAGGTGGTCGACGTGCTGCAGACGCCGGCCTTCCTGTGCCGGCAGACCGACTTCATCCGCGCGGTCGCGCACAGCGGCAAGCCGGTGAACATCAAGAAGGGCCAGTTCCTCGCGCCGCACGACATGAAGAACGTGATCGACAAGGCGCGCGCGGCGGCCCGCGAGAAGGGCCTCGAGGAGGACAACTTCCTCGCCTGCGAGCGCGGCGTGAGCTTCGGCTACAACAACCTCGTCTCCGACCTGCGCAGCCTCCAGGTGCTGGCGGGGCTCGGCTACCCGGTGATCTACGACGGGACGCACTCGGTGCAGCTTCCCGGCGGATTGGGCGACGCCTCC
>CAZFET010000236.1:0-5700 GCA_964517545.1 uncultured Burkholderiaceae bacterium | reverse complement strand
GTCTGGACCCCGGAAGACAAAGCCCTCGGGGAACGCGAGGGCGAGGCGATCGCCAAGCTCAACCTGTGGATCTCGGTGCCGGCGCTGTTCCTGGCCTTCGCCGTGTGGCAGGTCTGGAGCGTGGTGGCCGTGAGCCTGCCGTCGCTCGGGTTCAAGTACTCGACCAACCAGCTGTTCTGGCTGGCCGCGGCGCCCGCGCTGTCGGGCGCGACCCTGCGCATCTTCTACTCGTTCATGGTGCCGCTGGTGGGCGGGCGGCGCTGGACGGCGATCTCCACCGCGTCGCTGCTGATCCCGGCCATCGGCATCGGCATCGCGGTGCAGGACAACACCACCAGCTACCCGACGATGCTGATCCTCGCGCTGCTGTGCGGCCTGGGCGGCGGCAACTTCAGCTCGAGCATGGCCAACATCAGCTTCTTCTTCCCGAAGGAGCGCAAGGGCTCGGCGCTCGGCGTCAACGCGGGCCTGGGCAACCTCGGCGTCTCGGTCGTGCAGTTCCTGAGCCCGCTGGTGGTGACGGCCGGCGTGTTCGGCATCTTCGGCGGCGATCCGCAGACCATCACGAAGAACGGCGCGCAGATCCAGGTGTGGACGCAGAACGCCGCGTTCATCTGGGTGCCCTGGATCCTCGCGGCGTCGATCGCGGCGTGGTTCGGCATGAACGACATCGCCGACGCGAAGGCCTCGTTCGCCGCGCAGGCGGCCATCTTCCGGCGCAAGCACAACTGGCTGATGTGCGTGCTGTACCTCGGCACCTTCGGCTCGTTCATCGGCTACGCGGCCGGCTTCCCGCTGCTCATCAAGAGCCAGTTCCCCGGCGTCAACCCGCTGGCCTACGCCTGGCTCGGCCCGCTGGTCGGTGCGCTGATCCGGCCGTTCGGCGGCTGGCTGGCCGACAAGGCCGGCGGCGCGCGCGTGACCTTCTGGAACTTCATCGTCATGGCGCTGGCCGTGTGCGGGGTGCTGTACTTCCTGCCGTCGGGCCCGTCGGGCGGCAGCTTCGCCGGCTTCTTCGTCATGTTCCTGATCCTGTTCATGACCACGGGCATCGGCAACGGCTCGACCTTCCGCATGATCCCGGTGATCTTCCTCACCGAGGCGATGCGCGGCGTGAGCCCGAACGACGAGGCCGCCGTCGCCCGCGCCACCAAGGAAGGCAACACGCTCGGCGCCGCGACCCTCGGCTTCACCGCGGCCTTCGCGGCCTACGGCGGCTTCTTCATCCCCAAGAGCTACGGCACCTCGATCACGATGACCGGCGGCCCCGAGGCGGCGCTGTACACCTTCGTCGTCTTCTACCTCGTCTGCATCGCGACCACGTGGTGGTACTACGCGCGCAAGAACGCCCCCATGCCGTGCTGAGCCGCGGCACCGAACAACGGAGCACACGATGAGCCACTTCCTCGACCGCCTCACCTGGTTCTCGCAGCCGAAGGAGACCTTCTCCGACGGCCACGGCCTGACCACCGGCGAAGACCGCACCTGGGAGGACGCCTACCGCGCGCGCTGGCAGCACGACAAGATCGTGCGCTCGACGCACGGCACCAACTGCACGGGCTCGTGCTCGTGGAAGATCTACGTCAAGGGCGGCATCGTCACCTGGGAGACGCAGCAGACCGACTACCCGCGCACGCGCCCGGACCTGCCCAACCACGAGCCGCGCGGCTGCGCGCGCGGCGCGTCGTACTCGTGGTACCTCTACAGCGCCAACCGCGTGAAGTACCCGATGGTGCGCGGGCGCCTGCTCAAGCACTGGCGCGCCGCGCGCGCGGTGGCCAGGAGCCCGGTCGACGCGTGGGCGTCGATCGTCGAGAACCCCGACGCGCGGCGCGAGTGGCAGCAGCAGCGCGGCCTCGGCGGCTTCGTGCGCTCGAGCTGGGACGAGGTCAACGAGATCATCGCCAGCGCTAACGTCTACACGATCAAGCGGCACGGCCCCGACCGCGTGGTCGGCTTCTCGCCGATCCCGGCGATGAGCATGGTGAGCTACGCCGCCGGCTCGCGCTACCTGAGCCTGATCGGCGGCGTGTGCATGAGCTTCTACGACTGGTACTGCGACCTGCCGCCGGCCAGCCCGCAGACCTGGGGCGAGCAGACCGACGTGCCCGAGAGCGCCGACTGGTACAACTCGACCTTCATCATCGCGTGGGGCAGCAACGTCCCGCAGACGCGCACGCCCGACGCGCACTTCTTCACCGAGGTGCGCTACAAGGGCGCGAAGACCGTCGCGATCACGCCCGACTACGCCGAGGTCAGCAAGCTGGCCGACCTGTGGCTGCACCCCAAGCAGGGCACCGACGCCGCGCTCGCGATGGCGATGGGCCACGTGATCCTGAAGGAGTACTACTTCGGCGGGTCCGCAGAGTGCCGGGCCGCCCCGAGTGCCCCGGACCCCGTCGGGGGGCGGACCCCGACGGGCGGCCTGGGGGCGAACCGGTCGGCGTACTTCGACGACTACGCGCGCCGCTACACCGACCTGCCGCTGCTCGTGCAGCTGAAGGAGCAGACCCTGCCCGACGGGCGCAAGGCGCTGGTGCCCGACCGCTACGTGCGCGCGAGCGACTTCAACGGCAAGCTCGGCCAGAAGAACAACCCCGAGTGGAAGACCGTCGCGCTCGACGGCCAGGGCAAGGTCGTGCTGCCCCACGGCTCGATCGGCTTTCGCTGGGGTCCGGACGGCCGGCCCGACGCGGGCCAGTGGAACCTCGAGAACAAGGAAGCGCGCCACGGCGCCGACGTGAAGCTGCGCCTGAGCCTGATCGAGGACGACGCGCTGCCGCACGACGTGGTGGACGTCGCCTTCCCGTACTTCGGCGGCACCGACGTGCCGCACTTCACGTCGAACAAGCAAGGCGGCGACACGCTCATGCGCCGCGTGCCGGCGCAGCGCATCCGCCTCGGCAAGGCCGGCGACGAGCGCGAGGCGCTGGTGGCCACGGTGTTCGACCTGATGGCCGCGCACTACGGCATCGACCGCGGGCTGGGCGGCGGCGCCGCGAGCTACGACGACGACGCGCCGTACACGCCGGCGTGGCAGGAGAAGATCACCGGCGTGCCGCGCCAGCAGGTCATCACCGTGGCGCGGCAGTTCGCCGACAACGCCGACAAGACGCAGGGCAAGTCGATGGTGATCATCGGCGCGGCGATGAACCACTGGTACCACTGCGACATGAACTACCGCGGCATCATCAACATGCTGATGATGTGCGGCTGCATCGGCCAGTCCGGCGGCGGCTGGTCGCACTACGTGGGCCAGGAGAAGCTGCGCCCGCAGACGGGCTGGACCGCGCTGGCCTTCGCGCTCGACTGGGTGCGCCCGCCGCGCCAGCAGAACAGCACGAGCTTCTTCTACGCGCACACCGACCAGTGGCGCTACGAGAAGCTGTCGGTCGGCGAGGTGCTCTCGCCGCTGGCCGACAAGTCGAAGTACGGCGGCAGCCTGATCGACTACAACGTGCGCGCCGAGCGCATGGGCTGGCTGCCCAGCGCGCCGCAGCTCAAGACCAACCCGCTGCAGGTGGCGCGCGACGCCGCCGCGTCCGGCCGCGACACGAAGGACCACGTCGTGCAGTCGCTGAAGGACGGCTCGCTGCAGCTCAGCTGCGAGGACCCGGACCATCCCGACAACTGGCCGCGCAACCTGTTCGTGTGGCGCTCCAACCTGCTGGGCTCGTCGGGCAAGGGCCACGAATACTTCCTGAAGCACCTGCTGGGCACGAGCCACGGCGTGCAGGGCAAGGACCTCGGCCCCGGCGACGCCAAGCCCGAGGAGGTGACGTGGCACGCGCAGGCGCCGCAGGGCAAGCTCGACCTGCTGGTCACGCTCGACTTCCGCATGAGCACGACCTGCCTGTACTCCGACATCGTGCTGCCCACGGCCACCTGGTACGAGAAGAACGACCTCAACACCAGCGACATGCACCCGTTCATCCACCCGCTGTCGACCGCGGTCGACCCGGCGTGGGAAGCGCGCAGCGACTGGGAGATCTACAAGGGCTTCGCCAAGAAGTTCTCCGAGGTCTGCGTCGGCCACCTCGGCGTCGAGAAGGAGGTGGTGCTCAGCCCGCTGATGCACGACACGCCGGCCGAGCTGGCGCAGCCCTTCGACGTGAAGGACTGGAAGCGCGGCGAGGTCGACCTGATCCCCGGCAAGACGGCGCCGCAGATCGCGGTGGTCGAGCGCGACTATCCGGCCACCTACGCGCGCTTCACCGCGCTCGGGCCGCTGATGGAGAAGATCGGCAACGGCGGCAAGGGCATCACCTGGAACACCGCCGAGGAAGTGCGCCAGCTCGCCGAGCTGAACGGCAAGGTGCACACCGAGGGCCCGACCCGGGGCATGCCGCGCATCGACACCGACATCGACGCGGCCGAGGTGATCCTGCAGCTCGCGCCCGAGACCAACGGCCACGTCGCGGTCAAGGCATGGGAGGCGCTGTCCAAGGCCACCGGCCGCGAGCACGCGCACCTGGCGCTGCACCGCGAGGACGAGAAGATCCGCTTCCGCGACATCCAGGCGCAGCCGCGCAAGATCATCAGCTCGCCCACCTGGAGCGGGCTGGAAAGCGAGAAGGTCTCGTACAACGCCGGCTACACCAACGTGCACGAGCTCATCCCCTGGCGCACCCTCACCGGCCGCCAGCAGTTCTACCAGGACCACGTGTGGATGCGCGACTTCGGCGAGGGCTTCTCGAGCTACCGCCCGCCGGTCGACCTGAAGGCCGTGGCCGGCATCCAGGGCATCAAGCCCAACGGCCAGAAGGAGGTGGTGCTGAACTTCATCACGCCGCACCAGAAGTGGGGCATCCACTCCACGTACAGCGACAACCTGATGATGCTGACGCTCAACCGCGGCGGCCCGGTGGTGTGGCTGAGCGAGGACGACGCGCGCGACGCCGGCATCGAGGACAACGACTGGATCGAGCTCTACAACGCCAACGGCGCCATCGCCGCGCGCGCGGTGGTGAGCCAGCGCGTGAACCGCGGCATGACCCTCATGTACCACGCGCAGGAGAAGATCATCAACACGCCCGGCAGCGAGATCACCGGACAGCGCGGCGGCATCCACGACTCGGTGACGCGCATCGTCACCAAGCCCACGCACATGATCGGTGGCTACGCGCAGCTGAGCTACGGCTTCAACTACTACGGCACGATCGGCACCAACCGCGACGAGTTCGTGGTGGTCCGCAAGATGAACAAGGTCGACTGGCTCGACGGGGAGCCGACGGCATGAGCGCGGCCTTGCTCGTACAGGTCGGCAAGGGCCGGGCGCCGTCCGGGTTCGGGGCGCGTGCGCCGGCGCACGCCCCCCGCCCGTTCGGGCCGAGCCCGTCGAAGCCCTGCCCCGCCTCGACCCCATCGAAGCCCCCCCTCCGCACCACGGACAAGGAAGCCTGACATGAAAGTTCGCGCACAGATCGGCATGGTGCTGAACCTCGACAAGTGCATCGGCTGCCACACCTGCTCGGTGACCTGCAAGAACGTGTGGACCAACCGGCGCGGCATGGAGTACGCGTGGTTCAACAACGTCGAGACCAAGCCCGGCATCGGCTACCCGAAGGAGTGGGAGAACCAGGACCGCTGGAACGGCGGCTGGATCCGCAACGCCGACGGCTCGATCGAGCCGCGGCAAGGCGGCAAGTGGAAGCTGCTGATGCGCATCTTCGCCAACCCCCACCTGCCGCAGATCGACGA
>CAZFET010000235.1:0-5720 GCA_964517545.1 uncultured Burkholderiaceae bacterium | reverse complement strand
ATTCGGTGTACACCAACAATATCCCAAGCGGCGCGTTTCGCGGGTTCGGCGGGCCCTCGGCGAGCTTCTCCAGCGCATCCAGGCCGTCCTTGGCCACGACGACGCGATAGCCCTCGCGCGCCAGCAGGCGCTGCGTGACGCGACGCACCGTGAGCGAGTCGTCCACCACCAGCACCAGCGGCGCGGCGGCGACGACGGGCTCCTGCACGGCGGCCTCGACGCGATGCGGCGCGGCCAGCGCCTCGCGGGTCCAGGCCGCGGCGCGCTCGCCGTACAAGGTGGCCAGCGCCACCGGGTTGTAGATCAGCGCGACCGCAACCGAGGCGAGCAAGGTGATGCCGGCCAGGCCGGGCAGGCGCGCCAGCTGCGGGCCGAGGTTCTTGACCACCACTTCCTGGTTGCCCAGCACTTCGTCGACGTGCAGCGCGATACGCTGCTGCGCCGAGCGGATGATCACCACCGGCAGGGTGCGCCCGGTCTCGGCGCTGCGCGCGCTGGCCTGCAGCAGCGCGCCCAGCCAGAAGAACGGCAGGGGCCGGTCGCCGGCGAGGAACACGCCGCTGGCGTAGGCCTGGTCGACCTCCTCCGGCTTGGCGCGGCGCACGATCTCCACCAGGGTCGCCGGCACCGACACCACCGTCGTGCCACAGCGCAGCATCACCACCTGCGTCACCGCCGTGGTCAGCGGCAGCACGAGCTTGAAGCTGGTGCCGCGGCCGGGCGCCGTCGCGGTCTCGATGCGGCCACCCATCGCGGCCACCTCGCTGCGCACCACGTCCATCCCGATGCCGCGGCCCGCCAGCTCGGTCACCGTCGCGGCGGTCGAGAAGCCGGGCGTGAAGATCAGGTTCGCGAGCGCCGCCTCGCCGGGCTGCGCCGACGGGTCGAGCAGCCCCATGGCCACGCCGCGCGCGCGGATGCGCTCGAGGTCGAGGCCGGCGCCGTCGTCGCGGAACTCGATGCCGACCTCGTTGCCCTCGTGCGAGAGCGCCACGGTGATCGCGCCGGTCGGCTCCTTGCCGGCCGCGCTGCGCGCCTCGGGCGGCTCGATGCCGTGCGTCACGCAGTTGCGCAGCAGGTGCTCGAACGAGCCGGTCATGCGGTCGAGCACGCCGCGGTCGACTTCGATGTTGCCGCCCACGATGTCCAGGCGCACCTGCTTGCCGGTCTCCTTCGCGGCCTGCCGCACCACGCGGTACAGGCGGTCGGACAGGCCGTCGAACTCGACCATGCGGGTGCGCAGCAGGTCGTCCTGCAGGTCGCGCGTCAGGCGTGCCTGCGCGGCGAGTTCGTCCTCGGCCGACTGCAGGGTCTTGGCGAGCGTGCGCTGCACCGTGGCCACGTCGTTCACCGACTCGGCCATCATCCGCGTGAGTTCCTGGAAGCGCGTGAAGCGGTCCATCTCCAGCGGGTCGAACGACTGCGCGGCCGCGCGCGCGGCCTCCATGCGCGAGGCGATCTGCGTCTCGGCCTGCAGCTCGATGTCGCGCAGCTGGCGGCGCAGACGCTCGAGGTTGTCGTTCAGGTCGCCGAGCGAGCTGCGGATGGTCGAGACCTCGCTCTCCAGGCGCGATCGCGTGATCGACACCTCGCCGGCGTGGTTGACCAGCCGCTCCAGCAGCGGCGCGCGCACGCGCACCACGCCGGCGGCCACGCCCGATCGTTCGGCACTGCGGCGGTCGGCCACCGGCTGCGGCGCGGCGTGCACGGTGATCGTGCTCGCCGACGCGAAGCGCGACCAGTCGATCTCGGCCGGCGGCGCGCCCGCGGCCTCGAGCTCGGCGGCCCCGGCGGCGACGCCGGCGGCGGGCAACTGCGGTGCTTCCGGCGCCTGCGGCCACTCGAGCGTTTCGGGCGCCTGCTCCACGCCGGCCGGACGATCGGCCGCGGTGTCGTCGGTTCGCGCCGCCTCGGGCGGCGGCGCCGCCGGCACCGTCACCGGAGCGGGCGCCGGCTCGACGACCGGCGCCGCGAGCCCGTCGGCCACGGCCGGTGCCGCGGCTTCCGCGGCCGCCGTGGCCTGCGCGTAGGCGGCCGCGTCGCGCGCACGCAGCGCTTCGAACGTGGCCGACAGCGCATCGACGCGGCCGTGCAGCGCGTCGACGTCGTCGGCGCTCACGTCGCCGCGCGCGAGCAGGCGCTCGATCGCGGTCTCGAGCCGGTGCGCCATCTCGCCCAGGCGCATGGCGCCGGCGAGGCGGGCGCCGCCCTTGAGCGTGTGCAAGGTGCGCATGCAGGCCGACGCGCCGGCCGGGTCGGACGGCTTGCGGTGCCAGTCGCGCATGCGCGCGGCCAGCTGCGGCAGCAGCTCCTGGCCCTCCTCCTCGAAGATCGGGAACAGCTCGGCGTCGACCGCGTCGACGGCGTCGATGTCGTCGTCGCCCTGCGCGCCGACGGGCCGCTCGAGCGCTTCGACGGTGACGGCCGCCGTCGGCTCGGGCAGGTCGGCGAACGAGCGCAGCTCGGCCACGCCGAGCGTGCCGAGCGCAGTGGCGGCGGGCGCCAGTTCGGCCGGCTGCGTGATGCGTGCGGGCTCGGCCGGCGGCGCCGCCGGCCCGTCGGCCGGCACGGCAGGCGCGATGAGCGGCGCGTTGAACTCGTCGACCGGCTCGGGCGCCGCGGCCAGCGCTTCCAGCCGGCGCGACGACTCGATCTCGTGCGTCTCCAGCCGCTGCAGCAGCGACCCGGGCGGCGACTTCAGGAAGCCGGCCGCGAACTGGTGCAGCAGACGCCGGATCTCCTCGGCGGCGTCGCCGAACAGCTGCGCTTCGTCGGGCGTGCCGCGTCCGATGCGGTTCGATCGCATCAGCGCGTGCTCGAGCTGGCGCGCCAGGTGCGACAGGTCCTGGAAGCCCACGGTGGCCGAGCTGCCGGCCAACGAGTGGGCGAGCGCGACCGGCGTCTCGCCGACCGGCCGCTCGAGCTCGTGCGCCCACGCGGCCACCTCGGTGGACAGCCGGCGCGACAACTCGTCGGCCTCGTTGAGGTAGATGTTGAACAGCGGGATCGAGATGCGCAGCGGGCCGACGACCTTGAACTGCTCGGCGTCGGCCACGGGCGCGACGGGCGGCGCTTCTGCCTGCGGCTCGGCCAGCAGGTCGAGGTCGATCATCTCGACCGACTCCGGCGGCGGCGGCGGCTCGGCCAGCGCGTCGTCGAGCAGCGGCAGCGGCCGCGTCTTCTCGACCTCGGCTTCCTCGGCCTCCGTATCGGCCGGCGCCGCGGCGGCGGCCATCGGCACCGGGGGCGCTGCCGCGGGCAGGTCGTCGAGGCCGCGCAGGTCGATCGCGAACGCGGGCTCCGCGGTGTGCAGCGGCGGCAGCTCGAGGTCGGCCGCGCTCGGGATGTCCTTCGGCAGTTCGGCCGGCACCGACGGCTGCGGCGTGGCGATGAAGACCTGCGGCGCCGTGCCGCCGAAGTCGAGCGGCACGCGCTCGAACTCGGCCGCCGGTTCTTCGGTGGCGGATGCGGTCGCGGGCTCGGCCGCGACCGGCGCGGCGATCACGACCTCGACCGCCGACGGCAGGGTCAGCGGCATCGCGCGGCCCTCGAGCCGCAGCGCGTCGGCCGCGGCGCGCACCACGGACGGATCGTGCCCGCCGTCGCGGCGTGCGGCGATCGCCTCGACCCAGTCGCCCAGGTAGGCCAGCGCCTGCGAGCTGAAGGCCTGCAGCGCCTCGTCGGCCTGCGGCGCCTCGGCCAGCCGCGCGTTGTAGAGCTGCTCGCAGGCCCAGGCGGCCTCGCCGAAGTCGGCCAGGCCGACCATGCGCGAGCTGCCCTTGCGCGGGTCGAAGGCGCGGCGCACCGCGGTTAGCTGCCCGATGTCGCCCGGCTCCACCGACAGCGCGCCCAGCGCGTCGTACGCGCCGCCGATCACCTCGCGCGCTTCCTCGAGGAAGACCTCGCGCATCTCGTCGTCTTCTTCCAGCCCGGTCGGGCCGGCCGGCGCCGACGGCGCGGCCACCGGCGTGGCGCGCAGATCCTGGACCTCCGGCTCGAGGCCGACCGGCTCGGAGGCCGTGGCGACGAAGTCGGTCAGCGCCTCGGCGAGTTGCTCGCGCGCGGCTTCGACGCCGGCCTCGTCGTTCGCGCTGGCGAACGCCTCCTGGGCGCTCGTGACGGCGGCGGCCAGCGACGGCTGGTCGGCCACCAGCGCCTCGTTGGACATGCGCTCGAGTTCGCGCGCGACGTCCTCGACCGGCACGTTGTCGCTCGCCGCCGAGACGGCCAGCGACAGGGCCTGCTCGATGAGCCTCGGCTCCACCGGCGCCGGACCCTCGAGCCCGCCGAAGCCCGAGGGCGTGACGCTGCGTCCCATCACCGGCGCCAAGGTGCCGCGCGCGCTGTCGTACACGAACAGCGACTTCGCGAGCTGCGGCTGCACGCTCAGCATGTCGATCAGGAAGCCGAGCGCGCCGAGATTGCCGGCCAGCCGCTCGAAGCGGCCGCTGGCCGCCGCCGCGGCGGGCTCGAAGTCGGGCTGCACGATGAGCGCGTCGATCTCGTCGCGCATGCGCAGCACGGCCTGCGAGGCCTGGTCCATGCCCAGCACCGAGAGCACCCCGCGCATCGCCGACAGCTGCCCCGGCACGGGGATCAGCGGCTGGCGGTCGACTGGGTGGCGGAAGAACTGGTCGATCAGCTTCTCGGCCTCGGACAGCGACGAGCGCAGTTCCTGCACCACGCTGCCCATGGTCTGGCGGTCGGAGACGCGGCGGTACAGCTCCTCCATCCACGGCTCGAGCGGGCCGGCCCTGCTGCCGCGGCGGGTGCTGGCCACGCGCTCGGCCAGGCGGCGCACGCGCTCGCCCTGCTCGGGGTGGTCGAAGTCGGTGTCCTCGAGCGCGGCCTCGACGTACAGCACCGCGGTGGCGACTTCCATCGCCAGCTCGGGACTCGGCGCGGCGTTGGCCTGCGTGGTCTGCAGCACGGCCTCGTGCAGCGACTCGGCGAGCACCTCGCCGCTCGGGAACAGCCTGCGCAGCGAGTCGCCGACCAGCGAGAACTGCTCGACCAGCCCGGTCAGCCGGTGCAGTTCGGCGGCGGCCACCGCCGACCACGCGTCCTTCGCGCCGGCCACGCGCTTGCGCGCCTGCACGACCCACGCCGGGTCGTAGCGGCCGAGCCGCGCCTGCTCGTAGTCGACCGGCTCGATGTGCGCGAGCCCGTGCTGCGCGCGCACCGCGGCCAGGCGCGGCGCGCTGCGGCTGGCGCCCGGCGACGTGGCCTGCGCGCAGAAGAACAGCAGGTCCTGCGCGAGGCGCTCGGACACCTCGCCGTCGCCGCGCTCGCAGATGCGCACCTGCGCGAGCAGGCGCGAGGCGACGCGCTTGGTGTAGACGTCGTTGCGGATCAGGCCCTGCGACTGGCCCTCGAAGAACGCCGCCGCCAGTTGCCACAGCGCGCGCTCGTGCATGCGGCGCGTGCCGGCGGCCAGCGACGCGAACAGCTCGCTCATGCGCGCGGCCGCGCTGGCGTCGCCGCGCATCAGGCCGAGCAGCAGCGACTCCAGCTCGGCGCGCACCGCCGCGTCGGTCGGGCGCGGCAGCACGGCGGTCTCGATCGGCAGCTCGCGCCAGCTCCAGTCGAACGACCACAGGTCGGCCGGATGGATGCGGTCGGCACCGGCCAGCTCCTGCACGGCGCGGTACTGCGGGAACATCGCGAGCGCCGACACCGGCTTGCCGCGCCTCGTGACCACCACCGCGTCGCGCCGGTTT
>CAZFET010000234.1:393-5724 GCA_964517545.1 uncultured Burkholderiaceae bacterium | reverse complement strand
AAGCGCCGCGCCTTCGGTCACGCGCACGAGATCGAGCGCGAGGTTGCGGTCGAGCGGGTTGTCGCACTCCGGGGCACGCGGGGCTGCCGGGTCGCCCGCAGGCCTGAGCAGCGAGGTGTCGCCCTGCAGCATGAACTGGTGCCAGGCCTTCTCGCGGTCCGCCGCGCACCAGATCGAGACCGGGCGCGCGCGGCCCTGGAAGGGCACCAGGAAGGTGTAGATCGTCACGTCGTCCAGGCCGGCCAGCTCGGGCTCGAGCCGGCGGCAGAACGAGCACCCCGGGTCGCTGAAGACGGCGATGCGACGGTGCTCGTTGCCGCCGCTGCCTCGCACGGTCTTGATCGCGTCCGCCAGCGGCAACTGGTCGAAGGGGATGGGTGCGTCGGGAGCCGGCATCCTGTCGGCCTGCGCCAAGGGAACGCCCGCGCCGGGCGCCTGGCCGGCCTGCGCAGCGATGGTGGCCGCGCGAGCCAGTCTGGGGCCGGTGAGGTCCTGCATCGTCTGGGTGTCGAAGACCCGGCCGAAGATGAAATAGCGCGGATTGCGCGGCGACACGTAAGCCACGTTGCTGTTCATCCAGACCTCGTACAGGCCGGCCACGGGCGAGCGCTGCACCTGCGTGAACTGCGTGCCGGGATGCGCCTTGCGCAGCGCGGCCAGCAGCCGAGCCTCATCGGAGGCCGTGGCGCCGGCGTGGCCTGCGGAAAGGGCCGTCAGACCGGCCACGAGCCAGGCCGCGGGCCGGAGATGCCGGCCGGGAACATGCGGGGCGGGGGAGGTAAAGGCGAAGCCTGGCGAGGGCTTGTCAGTCGTTGGCATCGTCGGGGACCTCCGGGTTGCTCGGGCGGACTGCAAGGGGCGCGGCGGCAGTGGCGCTCATCGGCACGTCGATGCGGACGCCCTTGGTGATGACGACATCGATCTCGCGGCCGGCGTCGACCTCGATCACCGGGAAGGTGTTCTCGGCCAGCTTGATGTAGTACTGGGCGAGCCGGTCGAGGGCGCGGCCGACACCCGTGCCGAGCCCGGCCCGGTAGGCGTCGGCGCCCGAGGCGCTGGTGATCGTTCCCAGCGGCGAGGTGCTGACGTTGGTGGACGAGGTGGCCAGGCCCTGGCCGATGCCGCTGACCACGCCGGCCAGCAGGGCGTTGGCCAGCATCTGGCCCTGCTTGGTGACCAGCCTTCCGCGCATGCCGACCTTGCCGTCCTCGCCGTAGACGCTGCCCTGGATCTTCACTTCCAGGGTCGCGCCGTCGGCGCGGACACACGAGAGGTTCTCGGTGCGGAGGTAGGCCCGTTCGGAGCTGATGTCGCCGTAGCCAGCCGCGATGACGAAGCACTCGCGGTACTCGCCACGGAAGCGGTTGGGCAGCACCGCGTTGTCCGACAGGCGGATCAGCACCGGGTGGGGGTTGGACTGCGCCTGCCCGCCGGTGGGTGCGTCCAGTCCGCCAAGCAGCGTGCCGCGCGTGAAGCTCACGGGAAGCCAGGTCGACACCGTCCGAGGCTCGGCCGCCGGTGTGCCGGCACGCTCCGAAGCGCTGCCGCTCCTGCCGGGGTTGCCTTGCATGCTGCGATCGACCAGCGTGACGCGGCTGATGGCCGGTGCCGCCGGTGCGGGGTCGGCCGTCGGCAGCCCCGGCATGCCCGCCGGCAACTGTCGGCCGGCCGTGCCCGGGCCGTAGGTCGAAGGGAGCGGCAGGCTGGCCGCCGGCGGCAGCCCGGTCGGCGTCGTGCCGGCCGAGACCGACGGCAAGGCGGGTGGGAGCGGTGCCGGCACGGGCGGAACCGGGGCCGCAGCGGGCCCCGGAGCAGCGGCGCCCTGGGTCGCCTGCGTCGCCGAGGTCAGGCGCTGTTCCAGTTCTGCGAATCGCTGCATCGTGCGGGCCTCGAAGGCCTGGCGGTCGCGGTTGAGCCGGGTCTGCTCCTCGCGCTCGCTCTCGTATTGAGCAAGCTTGCTGCCTGCGGTGCCGACCCACTGGTCCACCGGGTTGACCTGCTGGCCGGGCGGCATGACGCCGATGTTGGTGACCGGCCCCGGCGCGCCGGCGGCGGGCTTGCGCGCACCGGATGACGAGCCGGTGTCCGTGGACGCGAAGATCAGCCACAGCAGGCCCACGCCGGCGGCCACGATCACGCCCAGCAGAGCGAACTGACGCTGGCGCGGCGTCATCCGCTCGGCCAGTTGTGCGGCGAGACGGGTGGCCGACTGGCGAAGGGCGGCTGCGGAGGGTGGCAGGGGCGACACCATCACTGGCCTCCGCGGCGGATGACGAAGACGTTGGTGGTCTCGCCCGGACGCAGGTTGTGGTGCTCGACAGCCACGGCCAGCACCTGCCCACCCGACGGGCTGTCGGGTCGGTCGAACTCCTGCTCCGCCAGCACCATCACGGCCTGGCTCACGTTCTGCAGCAGGTACTTCTCACCCACCAGACCCCGGCCCTCGTAGCGCCGCACCAGCGAGAACCTGGCTTCCGCCCAGAGCTGGATCGGCTGGTTGAGCTCGTCCACACGGATGTCGGGCGGCACGCGGTCGGACGCCATCGCCAGGAGCAGCGTCTTCAGCCCCCGGATGTGGTTGGGGGCGGTGCCCAGCGGTGTCTGCGAGCCCGCGGCGCCGGTCGGGGACTGCATCGCCTGCAGTGCCCGTTGGCCGGGGTCGCGGATGACGATGGTGTCGGCCGGGGTGTCTGCCTTGCGCAGCACCAGCGTGTAGGTGGCGTGCGCCGACGAGATGAACAGGTTGACCGGCTTGGGCGAGTCGCCGACCGGGCGGATGTAGATCTCGCCCTTGTCGCGGTCGCACTCCAGCACGATCTCCCCCGCGGGGTTCACTGCCGGCAAGGCGGCAGCGGGTGGGGCACCGTTGCTGCCGCTGGAAGACGGCGCAGCACCACCGCAATTGCTGGAATGGATGTTGCCGAACACGTCCGTGATCGCGGCGCCGTCGATGCGGATGCGCGTGGGCTCCTTGATCGACAGCACGGCCTCGACGGCCACGCCGTCGCGGGCGTCCAGCACCTGCAGCGCGGTTGCCGGCGCCGCGGCTGTGAGCAGGCCTGTCAGGGCCGCCCATGCGGCGACCGAGCGGAACCAGCGGAGTGTCTGGGAACCTGGCGCCATTGCAACCGTCGCTGTTGGTGCAGCGTGGCGACGGCGCAGCGGCGGGGAGTCACGGCGCGGCATGGGTCACCTCCTTGAAGGACTTCAGGTGCATCCGGCCGCCGCTGTACGCGAAGCCCACCTCGTAGGCCTTGGCGTCGTTGGCTGTTTCCAGGCCGTTGACCAGCGTGCGCAGCCGGCCGCGGACGACGACGGTCTGTGTGTCCTCGCTGGGCACCAGCTGCTGCGGCATGAAGAAGGTGCTGGCGTTGATGCGCTTCAGCCGCGCCGCCTCCAGCTCCTGGCGGGTCTTGAGCTCGCCATGCTGGTCGGGCTCGACATAGCCGAGAAGGATGTCCTTCTTCCAGTCGATGGAGGCCGGCGTCACGTCCAGCACCAGCCAGGCGATGAAGGCGCCCATCTGCTCGAGGTACTCGCCGCTGGCCTTGTCGCGCGAGACCCAGAAGGACTTGTTGATCGACGGCGGCACGACAACGGTGCGTACCGTGCCGAGCAGGTTGAGGATCACCACCAGGGCCAGCACATGGGCGGCGGCCAGCAGGCCCACGGTGAGCGCCAGACCGCGGTTGCGGCGGCGCATCTCCTTGATGTCCCCGTTCAGGCGTTCGAAGTCCATGGCGATGACCTTCGAGTCAGCCGACCATGCGCCGGATGTGCGACGGCGGCGTGGCGCGCATCGCCGTCAGCGGGCTGGTGGGCAGGTGCCAGTACAGCCAGTGCACCGCGAAGGCCGGGTGCTTGTCGGCCTTGATGCGGGCGATGGCGCGCGAGGTGAGGAAGCCGGCAGCCAGGCACAGCGCGAAGGAGAATTTCGAGCCGGACATATAGCCCATGAACAGCCCGAAGAGCAGGGGCGCGGCGACGTCGACGTCCCAGAACCCGATCTTCCACTGGTCGTCCAGGCGGCGCGGGATGTAGGTGTCGGCGTGCATGCGGGCCTCCTGCTCTTCGGCTGCGCACGCGTCAGATCACCGCACCCATGATCGCGCCCGCGATCACGAGGCCGACCGCGGCGAAGATGGCCAGCCCGACATAGAACAGCACCGGGCCGAAGTTGCGCAGCGCGGCCAGCGAGATGAGAGCGACCACGAAGCCGACGAAACCGACCAGGGCCTTGATGCCGGGCCCCAGGCTGGCGATCTGCGTCAGCGCCGAGGTGAGCGGGCCGGTGATGCCGGTGAAGGCGACCAGGTCGAGGGCGTAGCCGGGAAAGGCGACGCACAGGCCGAGCGCCATCAGCACGAAGAGCCAGACCGGCGACAGCAGACGCTTCGAGCGGCGGCTGCCGGCGAACTGGGCCGTACCGGGGTCGTCGGCGCCGTCGGTTGTCAGGGAGCCCGTGGCACGGGCGGGATGCACAGAGGCGAGAGCGGTGTTCATGGGAGTCCTCCGAGGGTTCAGGGCTGGGAGACGAAGGTGGATGGCGGTGGCGGTCGGGTCGGGTGCGGGTGATCAGCGGGTCGGTGGCAGGGTTCAGGCCGGTGCGGGTAGGGCCGGGTGTGCAGATGAGGGTCGGGCGACTGCAGGCGCACTACAGGTCGGTGGGAACACGCTCGAAGGCGATCTCGACCCGCCGGTTGCGCGCGCGGCCCTCCGGGGTGTCGTTCTCCGCGGCGTAGCAGCAGATGCCGCGTCCATCGACCTTCAGCTCCGCGGCAGCCAGGTGCGGGTGGTGCGCCCGCAGGTACTGCGCGACCGCAGCAGCGCGCTGGCGGGCCAACAGGTCGTTCGCAGCCGCAGGTCCGACGTTGTCGGTGCGGCCCCGGATGTCGATGCGCCGGATGCCGTCGCCCTTTGCCGCGGCGTCGATCGAGGCGCGGGCGGCGGCCGTGAGCACCGCGCTCCCGAACGGAAAGCTCACGACGACATCGGACACCAGCGGTTCGCCCGCGTCCTGGGGCCGGATCGCGTTTCGCTGCGCAGGGGGCAGCGGTGCCTGGGGTCCGGCGATCACCAAGGTCTCGCCGGGGCTCAGCGACTGTGCGATGACCGCATGCGAGCCCGCGGTGGAATCGGCTCGCGCTTCAGCCGCTGCTGCCCGCGGCGGAACTGCCCGGCCGCATCGTCGCGCCGGGGACGGCGCTGTGATCGAGGCCCAGCATGTGGCCGGCCTCGTGCGCCAGCGTGTTCTGGATGTCGGCCAGCCCGGCGGCGCATGTCGTGCCGAAGGTGAAGTCGGCGCCGTTCAGCTCGATGTCCGCGTCGAGG
>CAZFET010000234.1:0-383 GCA_964517545.1 uncultured Burkholderiaceae bacterium | reverse complement strand
CTGCGCGCGGCGTATCGACGGCCAGCGTCTTCGGCGTGACGACGGGGCAGGCGGGCGGTGCGCACGTGACGAACCGAGCCTGGCGGCCGTGGTCCAGCTGGGCGATCGACAGCCCAGCTGCGGCGCGCGCCGAAGTGGCGGGCTGCTGAGCGGCCTCTGGCCGTGAAGGGATGGCGCCAGTTCGGGGTGCGCTGCACGACGACGCGGCGCCAACGGCCGTCACCGCGAGCACAGGCACGGCCAAGAGCCGAAGCGGATGTCGCGTCATGGCGCCACCCTCGCAGCCAGGAGGATGGGCGCCGGTTGCGCTGCCTGCACATACCGCTGCGAAGTCGCCGCAACGGGACGTGTTGCCGCGCCGCCGGCGGAAGGCAGCCGGCGGT
>CAZFET010000233.1:0-5753 GCA_964517545.1 uncultured Burkholderiaceae bacterium | reverse complement strand
GCGCCGTGGCCGCCGCCGAGCGCGCGCAGGCCGCGCTGCGCGAGGCGGCGGCCGGCGAGCCGCGCGCCGAACGCGGCGCCGACCTGGCGCGTGCCGAGCGCGCGCTCGCGCTGCTGCTCGCCGAAGCCCAGCTCGAGGCCGGTCAGCCGGCGCGCGCCGCCGCCGCACTGAAGCCCTTCGAGGCCGACCCGTCGCGCGCGCCGGCGCTCGCGCGCGCGCAGGTCGCGCTGGCCGTCGGCACGGCCGACACCTTGCGGCGCAGCGCCGAGGAGCTGCAGACGCGCGTGACGCAGACGCCGGCCGATGCCGCCGCCTGGCTCGCTCTGGCCCAACTGTGGAGTCGCCTCGAGCAGCCGCTGCGCGCGGTGCGCGCCGAGGCCGAATCGCGCGCCGCGATCGGCGACCTGAACGGCGCGGTCGACCGGCTGCGCGCCGGCCAGCGCCTCGCGCGCACTGCGGGCCGGCCCGACTTCATCGAGGCCTCGGTCATCGATGCGCGGCTGCGCGAGCTCGAGGCACAGCGCCGCGAGCTCGCCGCCGAACTGCGCGGCGACGGCAAGGGTCCTCCGTGAGCTTTCCATGAGGCGCGACGGCAGCATCGCCCGTTCGGGCCGAGCCACACCGCCCGAACGGTGATCGGGGTGACGTCAGTTCCGGAGGGCCCAATGGACGCGCGGGTCCGGCGCGCGACCCTGGCGGCGCGCCGGGCCGGTCAGCTCGGCTCGAAGATGCGCTCGAGCGCCACGTCGATGACCACCGCGCAGGCGCTGTAGATCAGCGAGCCCAGCAACGCGGCGCTGAAGCCCGTGACGCTGAAGCCGTCGAGGATCGACGCCGCGGCCCAGAACATGAGCGCGTTGAGCACGAACAGGAACAGGCCGAGCGTGACCAGGGTGACCGGCAGGGTCAGCAGCACCAGCACCGGCCGCACCACGGCATTGAGCAGGCCCAGCACCAGCGAGGCGATCATGGCCGAGCCGAAGCTCTTCACGGTGACGCCGGGGTAGAGGTAGGCCACCAGCAGCAGCGCGGCGGCCAGCAGCATCCAGCGCGCGAGGATCTTCATGGCGCGCGAGCATACCCGCGCGGCACGGCGCGTCGGCAGCCCGAAGTTTCCCCAGACCGCGCGGGGGCTTCGCGCGCGCGGCGACAATCCGGCCCGTCGAAAGGGGAGTAGCTCCCGCCGCCCGGCGGACGCGGCCCCCGTCAATACGGCCACCGGCTCCCGCCGGTCGCCCGGGACCGCAGAGGACCTCAGTCGTTCCCTCCGCAAGACCTTTCGGCGCCCTCGTTTCCAACGTCCCTTCGGGAGCTGCATGAACACGATCGCGCCGGATTGGCTCTGGTACTTCTTCGTCGCCTCCGTCCTGGTGGCGCTGTTCATCGACTTCGTCGTGCTCAAGAAGCAGGGTGCGCACGAGGTGTCGGTGAAGGAGGCGCTGAACTGGTCGCTCGTCTGGGTGGCGCTCAGCTTCGCCTTCAACGGCCTGTTCTGGTGGGCCGTGAAGGACTCCACCGGCGACGTCGACCTCGCCAACACCAAGGCGCTGGAGTTCCTGACCGGCTACCTCATCGAGAAGTCGCTGGCGGTCGACAACATCTTCGTATTCCTGATGATCTTCACGTACTTCGCGGTGCCGCCGGCCTTCCAGAAGCGCGTGCTGATGATCGGGATCGTCGGCGCGATCGTGCTGCGCACGATCATGATCCTCGTCGGCTCGTGGCTGATCGCCGAGTTCCACTGGGTGCTGTACGTGTTCGGCGCCTTCCTCGTCGTCACCGGCATCAAGATGTGGTGGGCCGCCGGCCAGGAGCCCGACCTCGAGGGCAATCCGGCGCTGAAGCTGCTGCGCCGCGTGATGCCGGTCAGCCGCCAGTTCGACGGCGAGAAGTTCTTCACCGTCGAGAACGGCCGGCGCATCGCCACGCCGCTGCTGCTCGTCATCGCGCTGGTGGGCGTCACCGACGTGATCTTCGCGGTCGACTCCATCCCGGCGATCTTCGCGATCACCATCGACCCGTTCATCGTGTTCACGTCCAACGTGTTCGCCATCCTCGGCCTGCGCGCGATGTACTTCCTGCTCGCCGCGGTGGCGACGAAGTTCCACCTGCTGAGCTACGGGCTGGCGGTGATCCTCGCCTTCATCGGCACGAAGATGCTGCTGATCGACGTGGTGAAGATCCCGGTGCTGGTGTCGCTCGGCGTGGTGGTCGCGGTGCTCGCGATCACGATGGTGTGGAGCGTGAAGACGGCGCCGCGCATCCGTCCGAAGGACGCGCAGCGGGCCTGAACGGCACGCGCGGCGGCGCGCGTCGAGCGCTCCTCGGCGCGCGCCGCGTGAGCGCCCGGTGAGCGCCCGGTGATGCCGGTGCGCGACAAAAGCGCGCTTTCCCTCGGGCGCGAGCCCGTTGCCAGAGTGAAAACTGCTTCTCAATGCAGCAGCAGCGCAGTACCATTCGCGCCGCAGGGTGCCAGAGAGAAACGAGGGCTCATGCGGCTCTCACCCGGACCCGGCACATCAACAACGTCCTTGATGGAGAGATTCGAAATGGCAACTGCGAAGAAGGCGGCCAAGAAAGCGGCCGCGAAGAAGGCCCCGGCCAAGAAGCCGGCGGCCAAGAAGGCCCCGGCCAAGAAGGCCGCACCGGCGAAGAAGGCCGCTCCCGCCAAGAAGGCGGCGGCGAAGAAGGCCCCCGCCAAGAAGGCCGCCCCGGCCAAGAAGCGCACCCCGAACGCCGCGTTCATGAAGGCCATGACGCCGAGCGCCGCCCTGGCGGCGATCATCGGCGACAAGCCGCTGCCGCGCACCGAGGTGACGAAGAAGGTCTGGGAGTACATCAAGTCCAACAAGCTGCAGGACGCGGTCAACAAGCGGATGATCAACGCCGACGCCAAGCTGAAGGAGATCTTCAAGAAGGCCCAGGTGTCGATGTTCGACATGACCAAGCTGATCAACAGCCACCTGAAGTGACCTTCCCGGTCACGCCGGAAGAGCCCGCCTCGGCGGGCTTTTTTCATGCCTCCGCGTCGGCGGGCTTCTTCATGCCCCGGGTCGGTGGGCTCGCCTCGCGCCGCGGCGGGCGGCCTTCGCCGCCGCGCGCGATCACTCCGGGTCGGGCAGGCCGAACAGCTTCGCGCCGTTGGTCCAGCCGATGCGCCGCGCCGCCTCGGGCGGCAGGTCGCCGAGCCAGCGCCGCGCCTCGGCCATCAGCTGCTCGTAGTACTGCCAGCGCTGGTTGATCCACGTGTCCGAGCCGACGAGGAAGCGCTCGGCGTGCTCGGTGAGCAGCGCGCGCCACTCGGCCGACAGGCGCCCGTCGCCGTCGGTCAGGCCGGGGCGGTACGACAGCTCGCCCATCAGGCCCGGGTGCGCGGCCAGCAGCGCGCGCACGCGCGCCGGCGGCGTGCCGCCGATGCCGGTGTGCGCCCAGACCAGCCTGGCGCGCGGCGCGTGCGCGAGCAGCTTCTCGATCGCCACGTCGACCACGTGCGCCAGCACGACCAGCCCGCGCGCCTGCGCGAGCTGCATCAGCGCGCGCGCGGTCGGCCCGTCGGCGTTGGCGCTGTCGTAGAGGTGGAACTCCCCGAGCCCGCGATAGGGGCCGCTCGCGGTGCCGGCGGCGAGCTCGGCTTGCACCATGCGCTCGATCGACGCATCGGCGAACCAGCTCGAGTAGTCGGCCCGGTTGCGGTACAGGCGCACGAAGGGGACCACCGTGATGCCGGCCGCGCGCGTCGCCTCGCGCGCCTGCGCCAGCGACTTCGTGCCGTCGTTGGGCCGGCTGTTGGCGACGATCGCGCGCACGCCGGCGCGCTGCATGCGGCCGATCACGTCGGGCAGCGGATGCGGGGCCTGGGCGTCGTCGTTGTAGTGCAGGTGCGCGTCGAACAGCGGACCGGCGTAGGGCGCCGGAGCCTGCGCGCGCACGGGTGCGTGGAGCCACGCCAGCGCCAGTAGCGCGGCCGTCGTCCAGGCCGCGGCGGCCCGCCGCAGTCGGCGCAGCGGAAGGATCGACAGGCGCATGGCGGGCCTCCGGGAGTCGGTGCGGGGATGCGGGCAGTGTAGTGAGCCGGCCGGTGCGGCGGCGCAGGCACTCGCGCACCGGTCGAAGTGCGCGGGGCGCGGGGCGACGTAGGCCGATGCCGACACGCGTTGCAGGCGCTTGCCGGCATCGCGACGGCCTCGATCCGCGTAAGCTTGTCGAGCCGGCGGCGCGCGCCGACTGCGCGTGCGCTGGCTGCCATGACCGCCAGCATCGGACTCTTCGACGACCACGACATCGTGCGGGCCGGATTCCGCTCGATCCTCGGCGGCCACGACGACCTGCGCATCGTCGCCGAGGGTCGCTCGGGGCGCGAGGCGATCGCCGCCTTGCGCGAGACGCCGATGGACGTGATGGTGATCGACCTGTCGCTGCCCGACCTGTCCGGCATCGACGTGCTGCGCCAGGCGCGCTCGTCGCATCCGGACGTGAAGGTGCTGATCCTGTCGTCGTACCCCGAGGAGCAGTACGGCCTGAGCGTGCTGAAGGCCGGCGCGAGCGGCTTCGTCAGCAAGGAGCTGGCGAGCGACCAGCTCGTCGACGCCGTGCGCACCGTGGCCGGCGGCCGACGCTTCGTCAGCCGCCGCCTGGCCGAGCTGCTGGCCGGCGGGCTGGCCGGCGACATCGAGACGCCGCTGCACCTGAAGCTGTCCGAGCGCGAGTTCCAGATCTTCTCGAAGCTCGCCGTGGGCCGCAGCATCACCGAGATCGCGGCCGACCTGTCGCTGTCGGCCAAGACCGTGAGCACCTATCGCTCGCGGCTGCTCGAGAAGATGAACTTCCGCACCAATGCCGAGCTGACGCAGTACGCCGTCCGGCACGGCCTGATCCCCGGGTAGGGCGCCCATGCAGGCCGACGCGACCGACCACGCCCATGCCGCCGCCGCGCCGCCGCCGCGCGCGCTGCGCGTGCAGGTCGTCGAGGACCTGCCGCGCGTGCAGAACCTGCTGCGCGAGCTGATCGAGGAGCCCGGCCGCTTCGAGATCGCGGCCATCGCCGGCAGCGAGGAAGAGGCGCTGCGACAGTTCGACGCGCAGCATCCGGATGCGTTGGTCGTCGACCTGGCGCTGCGCGAAGGCAGCGGGCTCGGCGTGATCCAGAAGATCCGCGGGCGCGACAGCGGCGCGCGTCCGCTGGTGATCGTGCTGACCAACCACGCGCTGCCGGTGCTCGAGGCGGCCTGCCTGCGCGCCGGGGCCGATCACTTCCTCGACAAGAGCCGCGACTTCCAGCGCGTGCGCACCCTGCTCGAGGGCCACGCCGCGCACTGAACGCCGCGGTCGCTCAGGCCGGCGGCGCCGGGCGCAGCGGGAAGGTCGCGTCGATGCGCGTGCCGCGCCCGGGCGAGGCGTCCATCGCGAAGCGTCCGCCCATCGACACCGTGCGCTGGCGCATGCCGGCCAGCCCGTGCGACAGGTGGTCGGGGCGGAAGTTCTGGATGCCGACGCCGTCGTCGGCCACCTGCAGGTGCCAGCCCGTGTCATGGCGTTCCAGCACCACGCTCACTTCGCGGCAGCGCGCGTGTCGCACGGCGTTGGTCAGCGCCTCCTGCACCACGCGATAGATCGCGATGCCCACTTCCGGATCGGCCGGCTCGCCGTCGGGCGGCAGGCGCAGGGTGCAGGCCAGCCCCGCCTTGCGGCAGGTCTCGTTGACGTACCACTCCAGTGCCGCGCCGAGGCCCAGGTGGTCGAGCAGCGACGGCCGC
>CAZFET010000232.1:4078-5758 GCA_964517545.1 uncultured Burkholderiaceae bacterium | reverse complement strand
CCTCGCGCCGGCGCGCGGCGGTCTGGTCGAGCCACACGGTCAGCAGGTGGGTCGGCGGTCCGGGGTCGCCGCCGAGCGGCATGCGCAGCAGCCGCCACTCGCGCGCCGCGCCGCCGCCCGCGTCGAGCTTCAGGTCGCCGCTGCTCGGGCCGCCGCGCGCCAGCGCCGCCACTTCGGCGTTGCGCACGCTGGCCCATTGCGTGGGCGCCCACAGCTCGGCGTCGGTGTGGTCGATGATGTCGGCCTCGATGCGCCCGAGCATGCGGGCGTAGGCGGCGTTGACGCGCACGTGCGTGCCGCCGGCCAGCTCCTTGATCGACACCGGGATGTCGCCGGCCTCCAGCAGCTCGATCAGCGCCGAGCCCAGGGCCGCGCCGGGCAACGCCGCAGCACCCGCGGCCGGACGGGTGGAATCGATCATCGCGGCAAGCCCGGTACGTCGCGCGCCATGACCTATTGTTGGCGCTGCCCGCACCAATCTCAAGCAGCGCTGCCCGACCCCCCTGAATCGAAGGGTGCCGCGCGATCGCGGCACACTACGGCCCCGCCGCAGCCCTCTCACGGAGCCATCGCCATGCCCGCCACGAGCCCGCTTCGCATCGCCGTCATCCCGGGCGACGGCATCGGCAAGGAAGTCATGCCCGAAGGCCTGCGGGTGCTCGACGCGGCCGCGCGCCGCACCGGGCTCGCGCTCGAGTACCGCCACATCGAGTGGGCGAGCTGCGACTGGTACGCCAGGACCGGCCAGATGATGCCGGACGACTGGAAGCAGCAGCTCGCCGGCGTGGACGCGATCTACTTCGGCGCCGTCGGCTGGCCCGCGACCGTGCCCGACCACGTGTCGCTGTGGGGATCGCTGCTGAAGTTCCGCCGCGAGTTCGACCAGTACATCAACCTGCGCCCGGTGCGGCTGTTCGACGGCGTGCCCTGCCCGCTGGCCGGCCGCAGGCCCGGCGACATCGACATGCTCATCGTGCGCGAGAACACCGAGGGCGAGTACACCGCGCTCGGCGGGCGGCTGTTCGAAGGCACCGAGCGCGAGGTCGTGATCCAGGAGTCGGTGTTCACGCGGCGCGGCGCCGATCGCGTGCTGAAGTTCGCCTTCGACCGCGCGCGCGAGCGGCCGCGCCGGCAGGTCACCGTGGCCACCAAGAGCAACGGCATCGCGATCAGCATGCCGTGGTGGGACGAGCGCGCCGCCGCCGTCGCCGCCGGCTACCCCGACGTGCGCTGGGACAAGCAGCACATCGACATCCTGGCGGCGCGCTTCGTGATGCAGCCGCAGCGCTTCGACGTGGTGGTCGCGACCAATCTGTTCGGCGACATCCTGTCCGACCTGGGGCCGGCGTGCACCGGCACGATCGGCCTCGCGCCGTCGGCCAACCTCAACCCGGAGCGCACGTTCCCGTCGTTGTTCGAGCCGGTGCACGGATCGGCGCCGGACATCTACGGCCGCCACATCGCCAACCCGGTGGCGATGATCTGGTCGGGCGCGATGATGCTGCAGTTCCTGGCCGGCGATGCCGGGCAGCGCGCGCACGACCTGATCCTGCGCGCCGTCGAGCAGGTGCTGCTCGAGGGTCCGCACACGCCCGACCTCGGCGGCCGGGCGTCGACCCGCGAGATGGGCGAGGCGATCGCCGAGCGCGTGGCGCGCGGCTGAGTCTGCCGCCCCATCGT
>CAZFET010000232.1:0-3978 GCA_964517545.1 uncultured Burkholderiaceae bacterium | reverse complement strand
CCGGCACATCGTCCGGCACATCGTCCGGCACATCGTCCGGCACATCGTCCGGCACATCGTCCGGCACGGCGCCCGGCACGCATCTTGCGCCTCGGCGGTGTGTCGCCCGCCACCGAAACTCCGCCTGCCGAACCGCCCGCAGCACCGCTGCGCGTGCTGCTCATCGACGACGGCGCCCATCGCGTCAGCCTCATCCGCGACGAGCTCACGCGCCAGGGCCACGTGGTCGTCGGCGTGGTCGACTCCGCGCTGCTGATCCACGACTGCGTGCAGCGGCTCGCGCCCGACGTGGTGATCGTCGACAGCGAGTCGCCCTCGCGCGACACGCTCGAGCACCTCGCCACCGTCTCGGCCGAGCATCCGCGCCCGGTGGTCGTGTTCAGCGAGGACGCGAGCCACGAGCCGATGCAGCAGGCGCTGCGCGCCGGCGTCAGCGCCTACGTGATCGCCGGGCTGCAGCCGCAGCGGCTGGTGCCGGTGCTGCAGGTCGCCATCGCGCGCTTCGAGCAGGACCGCGCGCTGCGCGACCAGCTCGGCGAGGCGCAGGCGCAGCTCGGCGAACGCAAGCGCATCGAGCGCGCCAAGGGCATCCTGATGCAGGCCTCCGGGCTCAGCGAAGACGCCGCGTGGCGCCAGCTGCGCAAGCTCGCGATGGATCGCGGCCAGCGCATCGCCGACGTCGCCGAGCGCGTGATCGAGGCGCACGAGCTGCTGCGCCCGCCCTCCTGACCCGACCGCGCACCGCGCCGTGCTGCGGCGCACCACGCGGAAGCAGGCCTGGCCGCCGATGGTGCCTCGGCACCCGTCGAAGCGGCCGGGATCGCTGGCACGCGGCCTGCTATCGGTGACTGCAAGGGTCCGCACAACGGCGTGCGGGCCCGAGACGAATCGGGCAACGGCGTCCGACTCGCGGCCTCCGGCGCCACGCCGGCCGGCCGCGGTCGAGACGCCGTTTCGCCTTTCCGCAGCCGCAGCACGGGAGCGATGCATGTCGACGCGCGAGGGTTTGATGAGCGAGGAACGCAGACAGTTGATCAAGGGCTCGGCGGCGCTGGCCGTGACCGCGGGCCTGGGCCGCGGCGCGTGGGCAGCCGGCTCCGATGCGCCCGAGAAGAAGGAGGTGCGCATCGGCTTCATCCCGCTCACCGACTGCGCGTCGGTGGTGATGGCCTCGGTGCTGAAGTTCGACGAGAAGTACGGCATCAGGATCATCCCCACGAAGGAAGCATCGTGGGCCGGCGTGCGCGACAAGCTGGTCAGCGGCGAGCTCGACATGGCGCACGTGCTGTGGGGTCTCGTGTACGGCGTCCACATGGGCGTCGGCGGCCCGAAGAAGGACATGGCCGTGCTGATGAACCTGAACCACAACGGCCAGGCCATCACCTTGTCGAGGAAGCTCGCCGACAAGGGCGCGGTCGACGGCGCCAGCCTCTCGAAGCTGATGGCCGCGGACAAGCGCGAGTACACCTTCGCGCAGACCTTCCCCACCGGCACGCACGCCATGTGGCTGTACTACTGGCTGGCCGCGCACGGCATCAACCCGATGAAGGACGCCAAGGTCATCACGGTGCCGCCGCCGCAGATGGTGGCCAACATGCGCGTGGGCAACATGGACGGCTACTGCGTGGGCGAGCCGTGGAACCACCGCGCCATCCTCGACGGCATCGGCATCACCGCCACCACGACGCAGGACATCTGGCGCGACCACCCCGAGAAGGCGCTGGGCACGACGGCCGAGTTCGTGCGCAAGCATCCGAACACCGCGCGCGCCGTGGTGATGGCGGTGCTCGAGGCCAGCCGCTGGATCGACGCCGGCCTGCAGAACAAGAGCAAGATGGCCGAGACGATCGCCGAGAAGGCCTACGTCAACACCAGCGTCGACGCGATCAACCAGCGCATCCTCGGCCGCTACCAGGACGGCCTCGGCAGGACCTGGGACGACCCGCACCACATGAAGTTCTTCGCCGACGGCGCGGTGAACTATCCGTACCTCAGCGACGGCATGTGGTTCCTCACGCAGCACAAGCGCTGGGGCCTGCTGAAGGACCATCCCGACTACCTGAAGGTCGCGCGCGAGGTCAACCAGACCGAGCTGTACAAGCAGGCGGCGGCGCAGCTGAAGGTGAACGTGCCCAGGAGCGACATGCGTGCGAGCAAGCTGGTCGACGGCGTGGTGTGGGACGGCAAGGACCCCGCCCGCTACGCCGACGGCTTCAAGGTCCGCGCCGTCGCGGCCGGCTGAGGGAGCCCACGATGGTCAGTGCCGTGTTCCACGCGCCGCTGGAGGCGACGCGACAGTCGGCCGAGGAGAAGCAGGCCCTTCGACAGGCTCAGGGCGAACGCAGTGATGCCATGCGGGGCGAACCGGATCGCGACCAGCGCGAACCGGTCTCGCCCGCGCGCGACCCCGGAGCCGACTCCGTTCGGGCTGAGCCGGTCGAAGCCCCAGCCACAGCCCCCGCCCCGACCCCGCACCGAACGCGCCGCAACCCGATCGACTGGCGCGAGTTCTGGCTGCACGTGCTGCCGCCGCTCGCCGGGGTGGCGCTGCTGATCGGCGTGTGGGCGCTGTCCACGCAGAAAGGCGGCGCGTTCCCGACGCCGGCCGCGACCTTCGACGCCGCGTGGAAGCTGTTCGCCGACCCGTTCTACCGCAACGGGCCCAACGACCAGGGCATCGGCTGGAACGTGCTCAATTCGCTCGAGCGCGTCGGCCTCGGCTTCGGGCTCGCGGCGCTGGTGGGCATTCCGCTCGGCTTCCTGATCGGGCGGTTCGCGGTGCTCGACCGCATGGCCTCGCCGATCGTCAGCCTGCTCAAGCCGGTGTCGCCGCTGGCCTGGCTGCCGATCGGGCTGCTGGTGTTCAAGAGCGCCAACCCGGCGGCGATCTGGACCATCTTCATCTGCTCGATCTGGCCGATGGTCATCAACACCGCGGTGGGCGTGCAGCGCGTGCCGCAGGACTACCTCAACGTCGCGCGCGTGCTCAACCTGAGCGAGTGGCGCGTCGCCACCCGCATCCTGCTGCCGGCCGTGATGCCCTACCTGCTGACCGGCGTGCGCCTGTCGGTGGGCACGGCATGGCTGGTGATCGTGGCGGCCGAGATGCTCACCGGCGGGGTCGGCATCGGCTTCTGGGTGTGGGACGAGTGGAACAACCTCAACGTCGCGCACATCATCGTCGCGATCTTCGTCATCGGCTTCGTCGGCCTGCTGCTCGAGTGGGCGCTGATGGCGCTGGCGCGGCGCTTCGAGTACGCGTGAGCGGCCCCATGACCCGGCACGACCGAAGGAGTCCTCCGCGATGAAACCCATGCTGCAGATCAGCGACGTCGGCATGACCTTCCCGACGAAGCGCGGCCCGTTCGTCGCGCTGCGCGACGTGTCGCTCGACGTGTCGCGCGGCGAGTTCGTCTCGCTCATCGGGCACTCGGGATGCGGCAAGTCGACCCTGCTCAACCTCGTGGCCGGCCTCACCGTGCCCACGGCCGGGCTGCTGCTGCTCGACGGCCGCGAGCTCCGTGGCCCGGGCCCCGACCGCGGGGTCGTGTTCCAGAACCACTCGCTGCTGCCGTGGTTGAGCTGCACGGGCAACGTGCTGCTGGCGGTCGAGCGGGTGTTCGGCGAGCGCGAGTCGCGTGCCCAGCTGCGCGATCGCGCGCTCGCGGCGCTCGAGCTCGTGGGCCTGACGCACGCGAAGGACAAGCTGCCCGGCGAGATCTCCGGCGGCATGAAACAGCGCGTGGGCATCGCGCGCGCGCTGGCCATGCAGCCCAAGATGCTGCTGATGGACGAGCCCTTCGGCGCGCTCGACGCGCTGACGCGCGCGCGCCTGCAGGACGAGCTGATGAAGATCGTCGCGGCCACCGGCTCGACGGTGATGATGGTCACGCACGACGTCGACGAGGCGGTGCTGCTGTCCGACCGCATCGTGATGATGACCAACGGGGCGGCGGAAACCAGCGACGACGGGAGGGA
>CAZFET010000231.1:0-5760 GCA_964517545.1 uncultured Burkholderiaceae bacterium | reverse complement strand
CCGGCGCGCGTGTGGAACGCGAAGAAGGAGCTGCGCGCGATCGACGCGGCGCTCGACGAGGCGCGTCGACGCGACGCGGCGCTCGCCCAGGCGCAGATCGACGAGCCGGCGCGCCACGAGAAGTTCGCCGCGCGCATCCCGCCGCTGGAGGCGCGCGACAAGGCGCCGGTGCCGCGCGTGACGGCGCTCGCGCGCGAGCAGCAGGACGCCGTGCAGGAGATCGCCGTGGCCGAGCTCGCGCGGCAGAAGGAGCGCCTGGCGGCCTACGCCACGCAGGCGCGATTCGCGGTGGCGCAGCTCTACGACCGAGCGCTCGTCTCGAGGACCGGACATGACGCCGCCAAGCCCTAGGCTCACCGTGCTGTGCGCGGCGCTCGCCGCCGG
Organism: uncultured Burkholderiaceae bacterium; assembly: GCA_964517545.1. Taxonomy (GTDB): domain Bacteria; phylum Pseudomonadota; class Gammaproteobacteria; order Burkholderiales; family Burkholderiaceae_C; genus CAZFET01. Next base: position 5,376 of record CAZFET010000231.1, on the reverse strand, counting down.
CCTGCTGGCCGGCTGCGCGAGCCAGCGCGCCGGATCGCCCGACGACGAGCCGACGCTCAAGACCCTGGCCGGCCGCCAGGTCGACGTCGCGCCCGATCCCGGCATCCAGAGCAGCGAGGAGATGACGGTCGCGGCCTACCGCAAGTTCCTCGAGATCGCACCGAAGGCCGCGCAGCGCCCCGAGGCGATGCGCCGGCTCGGCGACCTCGAGATGGACATCGCCGACAACCGGCTGGCCGACGGGCAGGCGCCGACGGCCAACGGCACGGCCGACTACCGCGCCGCCATCGCGCGCTACGAGGACTACCTCAAGCAGTACCCGAAGGACCCGGGCAACGACCGCGTGCTGTACCAGCTCGCGCGCGCGCACGAGCAAGGCGGCCAGCTCGAGGTGGCGCTCAAGGTGCTCGACCGTCTCGTGGCCGAGTACCCGCAGACGGTCTATCGCGACGAGGCGCACTTCCGCCGCGGCGAGATGCTGTTCGCCACGCGCGCCTACGACAAGGCCGAGAAGGCCTACGCCACCGTGCTCGCCGGCGGCGGCGACACGCCGTTCCAGGAACGCGCGCTGTACATGCAGGGCTGGTCGGTGTTCAAGCAGGGCCGTCTCGAGGACGCGCTGCACTCGTTCTTCGGCGTGCTCGACCGCAAGGTGGCCGGCCGCGACGGCGACGACGAGCTCGACGCGCTGCCCGGCCTGAGCCGGGCCGACCGCGAGCTCGTCGAGGACACCTTCCGCGTCACCAGCATCTCGCTGGCCAACCTGAAGGGCGCCGAATCGATCCCGGCCTACGTCACCACCGACGAGCGTCGCAGCTACGAGTTCCGTGTGTACCGGCAGCTCGGCGAGCTGTACCTCAAGCAAGAACGCGTGAAGGACGCCGCCGACACCTTCGGCCAGTTCGCGCGACGGCAGCCGCTGCACGCGCAGGCGCCGCAGCTGCAGGCGCGCGTGATCGAGATCTACCAGGGCAACGGCTTCGCCACGCTGGCGCTCGACGCGAAGAAGGAATACGTCACCCGCTACGGCGTGGACAGCGAGTTCCGCCGCGCCAACCCGCAGGGCTGGGAACGCGCGCAGCCGCTGGTGAAGACGCACCTCACCGAGCTGGCGCGCCACCATCACGCGCTCGCGCAGAAGAGCAAGGCCAGCGCCGACTACCAGGAGGCCGTGCGCTGGTACCGGCTGTACATCGCCTCGTTCCCGTCGGAGCCCGAGACCGCGCAGAACCACTTCCTGCTCGGCGAGCTGCTGTACGAGGACTCGCGCTTCGCCGAGGCCGCCGTCGAGTACGAGAAGACCGCCTACGGCTACCCGGCGCACGCGAAGAGCGCCGACGCCGGCTACGCCGCGCTGCTGGCGCACGCGGCGCACGACAAGCGCGCACCCGAGGCCGAACGGCCCGCCGTGCAGCGCGCCGGCGTCGACAGCTCGCTGCGATTCGCGCAGGCGTTCCCGCAGGACCCGCGCGCGGCCACCGTGCTGACCCACGCGGCCGAGAAGCTGTTCGCGCTGCGCGACGCCGAGCGCGCCACCACCGTGGCGCAGCAGGTGCTCGCGCTGCAGCCGCCCGCGCCCGACGCGCTGCGCCGCGTGGCGTGGACCGTGGTGTCGCACGCGGCGTTCGAGCGCGGCGACTTCGCGCAGGCCGAGCGCGGCTACGGCGAGGTGCTCGCGCTGACGCCCGAGCGCGACGCGACCCGCGCCGACCTGGTCGAGCGCCAGGCCGCGGCGATCTACAAGCAAGGCGAGCAGGCGCGCGCGGCCGGCAACGCGCGCGACGCGGTGGGCCATTTCCAGCGCATCGCCGCGGTCGCGCCGCAGTCGAGCGTGCGCGCGACGGCGCAGTACGACGCGGCGGCCGCGATGATCGGCCTGAAGGACTGGGACGGCGCCGCGCGCACGCTCGAGGACTTCCGCCAGCGCTTCCCCCACCATCCGATGCAGTCGGAGGTGGGCGGCAAGCTCGCGCTGGCCTATCTCGAGCGCGGCCAGTGGGCCAGCGCGGCCGGCGAGTTCGAGCGGCTGGCCGCGACCAGCGGCGACCCGAAGGTCGCGCGCGACGCGCTGTGGCAGTCGGCCGAGCTGTACGAGAAGGGCAAGGCGCGGCCGCAGGCGGCGCGCGCCTACGAGCGCTACCTGAAGCAGTACCCGCAGCCGCTGGAGCCGGCGGTCGAGGCGCGCTGGAGGCTCGCGGGCATCGCCAGGGACGACGGCGATGCGCGACGCGAGTTCGCGCTGATGAAGGAGATCTTCCAGGCCGACCAGGCCGGCGGCGGCGCGCGCACCGACCGCACGCGGGCGCTCGGCGCCAAGGCCGCGCTCGCGATGGCCGAGCCGGCGGTGGCCGAGTACCGCAAGGTGGCGCTGGTCGAGCCGCTCGCGCGCCAGCTCAAGCTCAAGAAGACGAAGATGGAAGAGGCGCTGAAGGCCTATGCCGTGGCCAGCGAGTACGGCGTGGCCGACGTCGTGACGGCCGCGACCTTCCACACCGCCGCGCTGTACCACGACTTCGGCAAGGCGATGCTCGCGTCGCAGCGCCCGCGCGGCCTGAAGAAGGCGGAGCTCGAGCAGTACAACCTGATGCTCGAGGAGCAGGCCTTCCCGTTCGAGGAGAAGGCGATCGAGCTGCACGAGGTGAACGCGCGGCGCAGCGCCGACGGCGTGTTCGACGAGTGGGTCGCCAGGAGCTTCAAGGCGCTGGGCGAGTTGCGCCCCGTGCGCTACGGCAAGGTCGAACGCAGCGAGGGGGTGATCGATGCGATCCGCTGAAGCCTCGCTGCGGCGCGCCGCCGCGCTCGTCGCGGCCGGCCTGGCGCTCGCCGGCTGCGCGTCGCTGCCCGAGCCGGTGAAGAACCTGCAGGCGATGGTGGCGCCGGTGTCCACCGCGCCGTCCACCGCACCCGCTGCAGCACCCGCCGCCGCGTCCCCGGCGCCGCAAGCCGCGCCCGCCGCCGCACCGCGTGCGCCCGAGCCCGAAGCGCCCGTCGCGCCCGCCGCGCAGCGCGCGTTCGACGATGCGCGCCGCGCGATGGCTGCCGGCCGCGCGCAGGACGCGGAGCGCGCCTTCCGTGCGCTGACGCAGTCGCACCCCGAACTGGGTGGTCCGCACGCGAACCTCGGCCTGCTGCATCGGCAGGCGGGCCGATTGCCCGAGGCCGCGGCCGCGTTCGAGCAGGCCGTGAAGCTGAGCCCGAGGCAGGCCGTCTTCCACAACCAGCTCGGCATCACGTACCGGCAGCTGGGCCAGTTTCCGAAGGCGCGCGCGGCCTACGAGCGCGCCATCGAGCTCGAGCCGGAGTACGCCGCGCCGCATCTCAACCTCGGCATCCTGCACGACCTGTACCTGCGCGAGCCCGCGCGCGCGCTCGAGCTGTACGACCGCTACGCCGCGCTCACCGCCGGCAAGGACGCGGTGGTCGCGAAGTGGATCGCCGACCTGCGCAACCGCAAGCCCGACAAGCAGCTGGTCAGCAAGAAGGAGCAGCCATGACGTCTGCAGCCCGATCGACCCGGCACGCGCGCGCGTGGTGGCTCGCCGCCTGCGCGACCGCCGCCGCCGTGCCCGCCTTCGCGCAGGACCGCGCGGACCTCGAGCGCACCCAGATCATCGGCAACCGCGAGCTGCCGAAGGTCCTGTACATCGTGCCGTGGAAGAAGCCCGTGCCCGGCGAGCTCGCCGGCCGGCCGGTCGGCGGCGTGCTCGACGAGGCGCTCGCGCCGGTGGACCGCGACGTGTTCCGGCGCCAGGTGCGCTACGACGAGCGCATCCACCCGCGCGCCACGACGGCGCCGCCGCCGAAGTGACGCCGCCGGCACGACGCCAGCGCACGCCCGCACACCGCCTTCACTCATCACACCAGTCGTTGGGAAGTCACAGGAGAGTCATCGATGAACGCGTTCCAGACTGCCGTCAAGTTCTTCCAGGACAGCGGCCTCTTCATCTACCCGAGCATCCTGATCATGGCGATCGGCCTGGCCATCGCGATCGAGCGCTACGTGTTCCTCAACCGCGCGCGCAGCCAGAACCGCAAGCTATGGGACAAGCTGCAGCCCATGCTGCAGAACGGCCGCTTCAAGGAAGCGGGCAACGTGGCGTCGAGCTCCGACGCGGCGATCGGCAAGATCGTCACCAACGGCCTCACGCGCATGCAGAGCCCCGGCCGGCGCGAGGACATCGACGCCGCGATGGAGGAAGGCATGATGGAGATCGTGCCGCGGCTGGAGAAGCGCACGCACTACATCGCGACCTTCGCCAACGTGATCACCCTGGTCGGCCTGCTGGGCACGATCATCGGCCTGATCAAGGCGTTCACGGCGGTGGCGCAGGTCAACCCGGCCGAGAAGGCCGAGATGCTGTCGGCCGGCATCTCGATCGCGATGAACAACACCGCGTTCGCGTTGATGGTCGCGATCCCGTTCCTGCTGATCCACGCCTTCTTGCAGGCGCGCACCAGCGAGATCGTCGACGGACTCGAGGCCGCCAAGATCAGCTTCCTCAACCTCGTGCAGCGCGTGAAGGCCGAGTCGGCCGTCGCGGCCGCCGCCCGCTGAGCGCGCCCACCCGCAGAACTTCTGCCTGAACCGAGGAGCCTGCACCATGCGTGTCAGACGCCTGCGCAAGGAAGCCGCCGCGCTCGAGGTGACCGCGTTCATCAACCTGGTCGTGGTGCTCGTGCCCTTCTTGCTGTCCACCGCGGTGTTCACCCGCATGGCCGTGCTCGACCTGAGCCTGCCGGCGCAGACCAGCGGCGCGGCCGAGCAGCTGAAGGTCGACGACCTGAAGCTCGAGGTCGTGATCCGCGCCGACGCGCTGGAGGTGGCCGACCGCATCGGCGGCCTGATCCAGCGCATCCCGAAAGCGGCCGACGGCCACGACACGCGCGCGCTGTCCGAGCTGATGCAGCAGCTCAAGGCGCGCTTCCCGCAGGCCGGCGCCGCCACCTTGCTCGCCGAGCCCGACACGCCCTACGACGTGCTGGTGCAGGTGATGGACGCGGTGCGCGCGGTGCACACGCCGCAGGGTCCGAAGATCCTGACCGCCGAGCTGTTCCCCGAGATCTCGATCGGCGACGCGCCGCTGCGCCGCCAGCAGGGGCGCCCATGAAGCTCACACCGCTGCAAAAGCGCGCCGAACGCAAGTCGCGCAACCAGTCGCAGCTCGACATGAACCTCGTGTCGCTGATCGACATCTTCACGATCCTGATCTTCTTCCTGCTGTCCAGCGTGTCGGGCGTGGAGCTGCTGTCGAGCCCGAAGGCGGTGAAGCTGCCGGTGTCCACGGCCGACAAGGCGCCGCGCGAGACCGTGGTGGTGGTGGTCAGCGGCGACGACATCCTTGTCGAGGGCCGCAAGGTCTCGTCGGTGTCCGAGGC
>CAZFET010000230.1:0-5766 GCA_964517545.1 uncultured Burkholderiaceae bacterium | reverse complement strand
TGCTCGACTGGCACGGCAGCGGCATGTCGGTGATGGAGATGAGCCATCGCGGCAAGGAGTTCATCTCCATCCATGCCAAGGCCGAGGCCGACCTGCGCAGCTTGCTCGCCATTCCCGACGACTACGCGGTGCTCTTCCTGCAAGGCGGCGCCATCGCCGAGAACGCGCTGGTGCCGATGAACCTGCTCGGCGACGCGAAGGCGATCGACTTCGTGAACACCGGCGAGTGGTCGAAGAAGTCGATCAAGGAAGCGAAGAAGTACGCCCAGGCCCACGTCATCGCCAGCAGCGAGGACCAGGGCTTCAGCTACGTGCCCGAGCAGTCCGCGTGGACGCCGACGCCGGGCGCGGCCTACGTGCATGTGTGCACCAACGAGACCATCGGCGGCGTCGAGTACCACTGGACGCCCGACACCGGCGCGACGCCGCTGGTGGCCGACATGTCCTCGCACCTGCTGTCGCGGCCGGTCGACGTGCGCCGCTACGGCGTGATCTACGCCGGCGCGCAGAAGAACGCCGGCCCGGCCGGCGTGACCCTCGTGATCGTGCGCAAGGACCTGCTCGACCGCGCGCTGCCGATCACGCCGTCGGCCTTTCACTGGAAGGAGCAGGCCGAGAACGACTCGATGCTCAACACGCCGCCCACGTACTCGATCTACATCGCGGGGCTGGTGTTCCAGTGGCTGCTCGACCAGGGCGGGCTCGCCGCCATCGAGCGGCACAACATCGCCAAGGCGGCGCTGCTGTACGACTACCTCGACTCGACCGACTTCTACTCGAACCCGGTGCGCCGGCAGGACCGCTCGCGCATGAACGTGCCGTTCCGCCTGCGCGACGACCAGCTCGACGCCGAGTTCCTGAAGGGCGCCGAGGCGAACGGCATGGTGCAGCTCAAGGGCCACCGCTCGGTGGGCGGCATGCGCGCGTCGATCTACAACGCCATGCCGATCGAGGGCGTGAAGGCGCTGGTGCAGTACATGAAGGACTTCGAGCGACGCCACGGCTGATCGGCGAACGGAGGGCCGCGCCATGTCGAGCTACCGCATCCTCACCTTCAACCAGATCGCGCACCAGGGCCTCGCGCGCTTCCCGCGCGAGCGCTACCAGGTCGGCAAGGACGTGGCGCAGCCCGACGCCATCTTGCTGCGCTCGCACGACCTGCACGCGACGCCGATCCCGCCCAGCGTCAAGGCGGTGGGCCGCGCCGGCGCGGGCACCAACAACATCCCGGTGGCCGCGCTCAGCCAGCGCGGCGTGCCGGTGTTCAACGCGCCGGGCGCCAACGCCAACGCCGTGAAGGAGCTCGTGCTCGCGGCGCTGCTGATGAGCGCGCGCAACCTCGTGCCGGCGCTGCAGTTCGTGCGCGCGCTGCCACCCGACGCGGCCGACTTCGAGGCGCGCGTCGAGGACGGCAAGAAGCAGTTCGCCGGCGTCGAGCTGCCGCAGCGCACCCTGGGCATCGTCGGGCTCGGCGCGATCGGCGGCCTGGTGGCCGAGACCGCGCTGCGCCTGGGCATGAAGGTGCTGGGCTACGACCCGGAGATCACGGTCGACGCCGCGTGGCGGCTGCCGTCGAGCGTGCGCAAGGCCAACAGCATCGACGAGGTGTTCCGGCAGTCGGAGTTCGTCACCCTGCACGTGCCGCTGGTGGCGGCCACGCGCGGGCTGGTGAATGCGCAGCGGCTGGCGCTCGTGAAGCCCGGCGCGGTGCTGCTGAACTTCGCGCGCGACGCCATCGTCGACGAGGCGGCGGTGGTGCAGGCGCTGCGCGCCGGGCGGCTCAAGGCCTACCTGTGCGACTTCCCGTCGCCCGCGCTGCTGCACGAGCCGGGCGTGGTGGCGCTGCCGCACCTCGGCGCGTCCACCGCCGAGGCCGAGGAGAACTGCGCCGTGATGGTGGCCGACCAGCTGCGCGAGTTCCTCGAGCACGGCACGATCGCCAACGCGGTGAACTTCCCCAACGTCGAGATGGCGCGTGAGTCGGCGCACCGCGTGGCGATCGCCAACGCCAACGTGCCCAACATGCTCGGCCAGATCTCCACCGCGATGGCCGGCGCCGGACTCAACATCCACAACATGGTCAACAAGTCGCGCGGCGAGATGGCCTACACCTTGGTCGACGTCGACAGCCCGGTCGAGCCGTCCGTGATCGACCGCATCGCGGCGATCGAGGGGGTGTTGTCGGTGCGGGCGATTCCGGTGGCGGGCAGTTAGCGCGGGGCTACGCGCCGCGTCCTCGCCGGCGGGCGGCAATGCGGGCTTCGTGTTCGCGTACTGAAGCTGAAGTCGCCCCAGGCTTGACCGACACCTCACTCCGCCGAGGATCAGGGAAGGCCAGGGAGCCGAGCCGACCGCTGCGCCGGCGGCGCGTCACGCCGACTTCTGCGGCACCAGGCGCACCTGCAGTTCACAGCCCACGGCACTGGCGTACCGCTTGAGCGTCGCGAGCGAAGGGGCATGCTTGCCCGCGGATTCCAGACGCGAGACCGCGCTCTTGGTCGTGCCCATGCGTTCGGCCACCACGTCTTGCGTGAGCCCGGCGCGCGCCCGTGCCTTGAGCAGCTGATCGACCACCTGGTACTCCAGATCGAGCGCGTCGTACGCCCGCTGGAACCCCTTGCGGGTGCCGGCCCGCGCCATGAACGCCTTGTGGTCGTGCGGAACGGGTTTGTACTTGAGGTCAGCCATCCAACATCTCCTTCTGGCGCTTGCGGGCCAGCTTCAGTTCGCGATCTGGCGTCTGCTGGGTCTTCTTGACGAACGCGTGCAGGACGACGACGCGCCGTTCGAGCATGAAGCAGTAGAACGCCCGGCCTGTGCCGGAGCGACCACGCGGGCGCAGCTCGAACAGCCCGCCGCCGAAGGCGCGAGAGTGCGGCAAGCGCAGGCTCGGGCCGTATTCGGCGAGCAGTTCGACCAGGCGCGCGTAGTCGGCCAGGACATCCACCGGCCAAGACTCGATCTCGGCAAGCACGCGTTCGTGGAAGTACTCGATCTCGAACGCCATGACGACATGTTAGCAAGTGCGCTAACTCGACTCGATATCGAGGTGTCGCGGGCGGGCCGGCGCCGCGACGCGTCGGCGATCACCGATCCGACCCGCGGCACTCACGACGCCGCCGGGACGCCCGCCGGGCCATCCCCCGCCCCCGCCCCGCAACTCGGGCAATAGTGGAAGAACACGTTCTTGCGCGTCTCGCACCGGCTGCACTGGTCGAACAGCTTCAGCCCGCAGTGCACGCAGAAGTTGGCCGGCGCCTGGCCGGTGGTCTGGATCGGGCGCTCGCAGCCGGGGCACACGTTGGCGGCCATCTTCTTCAGCGCCTCGTCGTGGCGCAGCGACTGGCGGCGCTCGGCCTCGCTCTGGCGCGCCACTTCCTGGCGGCGCGCGAGGTAGCGCTTCATCGCCTTGATGACGTAGTGCCCCGCGATCGCGGTGAGCACGATGCCGACGCCGTAGCGCACGTAGCCGCCGTAGCTCGGCAGGTAGGGCACCAGCTCGAAGAAGAACGTGAACGCGGCGAACAGCACGAAGCCGCGCATCAGCGGCCAGTAGTCGCTGCCGCGTTTCTTCGCCACCAGCCAGCCGGCCACCAGCAGCAGCGGCAGGGTCAGGGCCAGTCGCGCGCCGAACACGCGCAGCTCCTGGCGGAACAGCGCGCGCTGGTAGGCGCCTTGCGCGGCGGCCATCATGTCGGCGTCGGCCTGGCGCTGGCGCGCGACGGCCTGCGCGTTGTCGAGGATCGCCTGGTCGAGGTCTTCGACCTGCACCTGCGCGTCGCGCTCGGCCTTCTTCAGCGCGTCGAGCTCCTGCGTGCGGCGCAGCACCTCCGGGTCCTGCCTCGGGTCGGTGGTGGCGGTGCGGGTGGCGATCCAGTTGCGGTACTGCGCCTGCGCCGAGCGATAGGCATTGCCGGCGTTGTTGAACGCGAGCTGCGCCTGGGCCCGGCGGTCGTTCAGCTCGCGCTGCTCGCGCTCGAGCCGCTTCACGTCGGCGCGCAGCCGCTCCAGCGCGGCGCGGTCGGCGACGAACTGCTCGACCTCCAGCGTGTGCTCCAGCCGCGGCAGGTCGGCCACGATCTTGCCGCCCAGGCCGACGAGGAAGGCCGCGAAGGCCAGCGACACCAGCCACATCACGATCGCGAACAGCCGCTCGGGCACGCGCAGCGCCTTGAACATGGGATCTCCTCGGGTGGGACGACGGCGCGCATCATGCCGCGCGCGGGCGGCGTCGCCCATGCCGCGCCGCCGCGGTGTCGCGTCGCGGCACCGTCGGGCGCGCCTCTATGATCGGCGCCACGCGCCATGAAGCCCCGCATCCTGATCGTCGAGGACGAGCCCGGCATCGCCGACACCCTGCGCTACGCGCTGGCCACCGACGGCTTCGAGCCGCACTGGTTCGCCACCGGCGAGGACGCGCTGCGCGGCTGCGCCGCGCTCGCGCCGGCGCTGGTGCTGCTCGACATCGGACTGCCCGACGTGAACGGGCTGGACGTCTTCAAGCGCCTGCGCGAGCGCCATCCCGAGCTGCCGGTCGTGTTCCTCACCGCGCGCCACGACGAGATCGACCGCGTGGTCGGCCTCGAGCTGGGCGCCGACGACTACGTCGCCAAGCCGTTCTCGCCGCGCGAACTGGTGGCGCGCGTGCGCACGATCCTGCGCCGCGCGCAGCGCGCAGCGGCCCCGACGTCCGCGCCGGCGCCGCACGCGGCCGCGCCGATCGAGGTCGACGACGAGCGCCGCCGCATCCGCTACTACGGGCGCGCGCTCGAGCTGTCGCGCTACGAGTACGGCCTGCTGAAGACCCTGGCCGCGCGGCCGGGCCGCGTGTTCTCGCGCGACGAGCTGCTCGCGCGCGTGTGGGGCGACGACACCGAGAGCCTGGACCGCACGGTCGATGCGCACGTCAAGACCTTGCGCGCCAAGCTCAAGGCGGTGGCGCCGTCGGTCGAGGCGATCGTCACGCACCGCGGCAGCGGCTACGCGTGGGCCGACGAGCTGCCGGCCGCGCCCTCGTGACGGGGCGCCCGTGAGCAAGCGCAACCGCGTCTTCGCCGGCGTCGTGCTGGCCGTGCTGCTGGGCACCGGCTGGCTGATCTGGAGCCTGCTGCGCGACATCGACCCGCGCTACCGCGAGTCGGCCGAGGATGCGCTGGTCGAGACCTCGCAGCTCGTCGCCACCCTGGTCGAGCAGCAGATCGCGCGCAGCGGCGTCATCCAGAGCGAGCCGCTCGACGCGCTGTTCCGCGCGCTCTACGCGCGGCGCTTCGAGGCGCAGATCTTCAGCGTGACCAAGACGCGCGTCGAGCTGCGCGTGGTGGTGGTCAACGGCGAGGGCCGCGTGCTGTACGACTCGCTCGGCGAGGGCCTGGGGCAGGACTACTCGCAGCGCCGCGAGATCGCGCGCACCCTGCGCGGCGAGTACGGCGCGCGCACCTCGCACGACGTCGCGGGCGATCCGCTGAGCGCGGTCATGTACGTCGGCGCGCCGGTGCGCATCGGCGAGCGCATCGTCGGCGCGGTCAGCGTCGGCAAGCCGGTGGCGAGCTTCGGGCAGTACGTCGAGCAGGCGCGGCGCAAGACCCTGCTGGTCGGGCTCACCGCGTCGGTGGCGGTGGTCGTGCTGATGCTCGTGCTGTCGGCCTGGGCGGTGCGGCCGTTCGGCATCGTGGCCGACTACGTGCGGCACGTGCGCGGCCAGCGGCAGATGTCGCTGCCGCGGCTCGGCCGCAGCGCGACGCCCGGATCCAGCGCGCCGGCCCAGAC
>CAZFET010000229.1:2641-5772 GCA_964517545.1 uncultured Burkholderiaceae bacterium | reverse complement strand
TCAAGTCGATGTGGCTCCGCCACTCGACTTGAACCCCCGCGGGGGGCGGGCCGGCCAGGCCGGCCCTGGGGGCGCTCAGGACGTGCCATCCGGCACGAACACGTAGCCCACGCCCCACACGGTCTGGATGTAGCGCGGCTGCGAGGGGTCGCGCTCGATCATCTTGCCCAGGCGCGAGATCTGCACGTCGAGGCTGCGGTCGAAGGGCTCGAACTCGCGGCCGCGCGCGAGCTGCGCGAGCTTGTCGCGCGACAGCGGCTGGCGCGGGTGGCGCACCAGCGCCTTGAGCATCGAGAACTCGCCGGTGGTGAGCGGGATCTGCTCGCCGTCCTTCGTCAGGCGGCGCAGCGCGAGGTCGAACTCGAACGGCCCGAACGTGACGGTCTGCGGCTCCTTGGCCGGCGCGCCCGGGGCTTCCATCGCCGGGCGGCGGCGCAGCACCGCGTGGATGCGCGCCAGCAGCTCGCGCGGATTGAACGGCTTGGGCAGGTAGTCGTCGGCGCCGACCTCGAGGCCGACGATGCGGTCCACGTCCTCGACCTTGGCGGTGAGCATGATGATCGGCGTGACGTCGTTGGCCGCGCGCAGCCGGCGGCAGATCGACAGGCCGTCCTCGCCGGGCAGCATGAGGTCGAGCACGATCAGGTCGATGGTCTCGCGCGTGAGCACGCGGTTCAGCGCCTTGGCGTCCTCGGCGAGCAGGACCTCGAAGCCCTCCTGCGTGAGGTAGCGGCGCAGCAGGTCGCGGATGCGGGCGTCGTCGTCGACGACGCAGATCCGGTCGGCGCGGGCGTTGGCTTGCGTGCTCATCGGGTACCGTCCCTCGAAATTGTAACAGCGGCATTGTGGCCATGGCCGGCCGGCGTTTCCGGCGATCTGACCATCTGTTACATCGGTTGCGGCGCCGCGCTTGAATCGAAACCCCGCCGGCGGCGGTGGCCCGTGAGAGGCTTGGCGAGCGGAGCGTGCGACGTGGCACGCTGCGCCGCCCACCCTGTCAAGGAGTTCACCCGATGCGTCTTGCCTCCACCGCTCTCGCTGCCACGACCCTCGTCGCCGCGCTCGTGGCCTTGCCGGCCGCCCGCGCGGCCGAAGCGCCGCCGCAGGGCGTGCTCGGCCTGCAGGCGTCGGCCAGCGCCGAGGTCGCGCAGGACCTGCTGAGCGTCACCTTCAGCACCTCGCGCGACGGACCCGAGGCCGCCGCGGTGCAAAGCGCGCTGAAGCAGGCCGTCGATGCCGCCCTGGCCGAGGCGCGCCGCGCCGCGCGCCCGGGCCAGCTCGAGGTGCGCAGCGGCAACTTCTCGATGTTCCCGCGGCACTCGCCCAAAGGCGGCATCACCGGCTGGCAGGGCAGTGCCGAGGTCGTGGTCGAGGGCCGCGACATCGCCGCCATCTCGCAGCTCGCCGGGCGCATCCAGAGCCTGACCATCGCGCGCGTCGCCTGGGGCCTGTCGCGCGAGCAGCGCGAGAAGGCCGAGGCCGACCTCGCCGCGCAGGCGATCGCGACCTACCGCGCGAAGGCCGCCGCCTACGCGAAGCAGTTCGGCTACGCCGATGTCGTGATCCGCGAGGTGCAGATCATGGGCAGCGAGCCGCCGCCGTTCGTGCCGGTGATGGCCCGCGCCAAGACGATGGCGATGGCCGACGAGTCGCTGCCGGTCGAGGCCGGCAAGGCGAACGTGACGGTGACGGTCAGCGGCTCGGTGCAGATGACGCGCTGAGCGGCGCGCGCGGCCGTCTCACTGCGCGAACCAGCCGCCGTCGACGTTCCAGGCCACGCCGCACACGTTGTCGGCGGCCGGCGAGCACAGGAAGACCGCCAGCTCGCCGAGCTGCTCGGTCGTGGTGAAGCGCAGCGACGGCTGCTTCTCGGCCAGCAGGCGGCGCTTGGCTTCCTCGTGGTCGACCCCGTCCTTCGCGGCGCGCGCGTCGACCTGCTTCTGCACCAGCGGCGTCAGCACCCAGCCCGGGCAGATGGCGTTGACCGTGACGCCGGCGGCGCCCGTCTCGAGCGCGACCGCCTTGGTGAAGCCGACGATGCCGTGCTTGGCCGCGACGTAGGCGCTCTTCTGCGCCGACGCCACGAGGCCGTGCACCGACGCGACGTTGATCACGCGGCCCCAGCCGCGCGCCTTCATGCCGGGCAGCGCGAGCCGCGTGGTGTGGAAGGCCGAGCTGAGGTTGATGGCGATGATCGCGTCCCAGCGCTCGACCGGAAAGTCCTCGACGTTGGCGACATGCTGGATGCCGGCGTTGTTGACCAGCACGTCCACCTTGCCGAACTCCGCCGAGGCGTAGGCCATCATGGCCTCGATCTCGGCCGGCTTGCTCATGTCGGCGCCGTGGTAGCCGACGCGCACGCCGAGCGCGGCGACCTGCTGCTTCGCCGCGTCGACCTCGCCGAAGCCGTTGAGCACCACGTCGGCGCCCTGGCGCGCGAGCGCCAGCGCGATGCCGAGCCCGATACCGCTGGTCGAACCCGTCACCAGCGCCGTCTTTCCCTTGAGCATTCGATACCTCCGTTCGCTTGCTAGGATGGATTATCGACAAGGCCCGATGCCGTACGACGCTGCCATGACCGAACCGCGCCTGCACCACGTCCAATGCCTCGACGCGCGCGGCCTGCACCGCGTCGCGTACTGGGAGCACGGCGACCCGGCGAACCCGCGCGTGCTGGTCTGCGTGCACGGGTTGTCGCGCCAGGGACGCGACTTCGACACCCTGGCCGCCGCGCTGAGCGACCGGTACCGCGTGGTCTGCCCCGACGTGGTGGGGCGCGGCATGTCGGACCGGCTGGCCGACCCGATGGGCTACGTCGTGCCGACCTACGTGGCCGACATGGTCACCGTGCTCGCGCGCGTGAACGCGCAGCAGCTCGACTGGGTGGGCACGTCGATGGGCGGCCTCATCGGTCTCGGGCTCGCGTCGCTGAAGGGCTCGCCGCTGCGCCGGCTGGTGCTCAACGACGTGGGGCCGGCCATCCGCGCCGAGGCGCTGCAGCGCATCGGCGGCTATCTCGGCAAGGCGCCCACGTTCGCCTCGCTCGACGAGGCGGCCGACTACCTGCGCAGCATCTCGCAGGGCTTCGGCCCGCACACGCGAGAGCAGTGGCTCGCGCTGTCGCGGCCGAT
>CAZFET010000229.1:0-2631 GCA_964517545.1 uncultured Burkholderiaceae bacterium | reverse complement strand
GGCGCCCTCACGCCCGAACTGGCCGCCGCGGGCGAGGCCGCGCTGTGGCAGGCCTGGGACTCGCTGCGCATTCCGGTGCTGCTGCTGCGCGGCGCGGAGTCCGACCTGCTGTCGCGCGAGACGGCGCAGGAGATGACGCGCCGCGGCCCGCGGGCGCGGCTGGTGGAGTTCGCCGGCGTCGGCCATGCGCCGATGCTCACGTCGCCCGAGCAGATCGGCGCCGTGCGCGAGTTCCTGCTGGCGCCATGAACCGTCCATGAAGACCGGCACGCTCGACAGGCCCGCTGCGGGCGCTGCGGCCGCACGCGTGGCGCCGGTCGCGCCGGTGGTGCACCTCGTCGACGAGGCGTCGGCGGCGCCGCTGGACGCGACGCCCGAGCGCGCCCGCGCCTTCGCCGAGCCGCTGCTGACGGGTCGGCGGCTCGACACCGGCGAAGACGCGCTCGCTCACGCCGACGGGGTGGCCGAGATCCTGCGCCGCATCGGCGCGGCGCCGTCGATGTGCGCCGCGGCCTGGCTGGTGTACGCGGCGGACCATCTCCCGCGCCCGGAGGAAGCCGTGCGCAAGGCCTTCGGCGAGTCCTTCGCGGGGCTCGTGACGCACACGCGCAAGCTCGTGCAGATCCAGCGCGCGGCGCGCGAGGCGCGTGTGGAGAGCGAGCGCCGGGCCGAGCAGACCGAGCGCGTGCGCAAGATGCTGCTGGCGTTCAGCCGCGACCTGCGCGTGGTGCTGCTGCGGCTGGCGTCGCGGCTGCAGACCCTGCGCTGGCATGCCGCCAGCAAGCAGCCGTGCCCGCGCGACGTGGCGCTGGAGAGCATGCAGGTGTTCGCGCCGCTGGCCAACCGGCTGGGCATCTGGCCGATCAAGTGGGAGCTGGAGGATCTGTCGTTCCGCTTCCTCGAGCCCGAGCGCTATCACGCCATCGCGCGCCAGCTCGACGGCACGCGCACGCAGCGCGAGGCGAGCGTGGAGCGCGCACGGCGCGAGATCGAGTCGTGGCTGGCCGCGCGCGGCGTGCGCGCCGAGGTGCACGGGCGGCCCAAGCACCTGTACAGCATCTGGAAGAAGATGCAGGGCAAGGGCCTCACGCTCGAACGCCTGCACGACCTGCACGCGCTGCGCGTGATCGTCGACGACGTTCCGACCTGCTACGCCGCGCTGTCGCACGTGCACGAGCGCTGGCGCCCGGTGCCCGACGAGTTCGACGACTACATCGCCAGGCCCAAGCCCAACGGCTATCAGTCGCTGCACACCGTGGTCAGCGGCGACGACGGCCGGCCGATCGAGATCCAGATCCGCACGCGCGAGATGCACGAGCGCGCCGAGCACGGCGTGGCCGCGCACTGGGCCTACAAGGAGGCCGGCGCGCGCGGCTACGCCGGCGTGAGCGCGGCCGGCGAGTTCGAGGAGCGCGTGGCCGAGGCGCGCAAGGCGGTGCTGCGCCAGCTGCTCGCCTGGGAGCGCGAGTTCGTGGAGCAGGGCGCGTCGCCCGAGCAGCCCGCGCTGTTCGACGACCGCATCTACGTCTTCACGCCGCAGGCGCAGATCGTCGAGCTGCCGGCCGGCGCGACGCCGATCGACTTCGCGTACGCGGTGCACACCGACCTCGGCCATCGCTGCCGCGGCGCGCGCGTCGACGGCGCGATGGTGCCGTTGAACACGCGCCTGGCCAGCGGCCAGACGGTCGAGGTGGTCGCGGCGAAGGAGGGCGGCCCGTCGCTGGACTGGCTCAATCCCGAGCTCGGTTTCCTGCAGGCGCATCGCTCGCGCGCCAAGATGCGCGCGTGGTTCAACGCCGTGGCGCAGCGGCAGACCATCGCGCGCGGTCGCGAGATGGTCGACAAGCTGCTGCAGCGCGAAGGCCGCACGGCGCTGAAGCTCGACGACCTGGCCGCGCAGCTCGGCTTCCGCGGCGCCGACGCGCTGTTCGAGGTGGTCGGCAAGGACGAGTACTCGCTGCGCCACATCGAGGCGCTGCTGCGACCGGCCGAGCCTGCACCGAGCGCCGACGACGTGATCGCGCTGCGCAAGCCGCGCGCCGGCGGCGACGTGCGCAAGGGCGGCGTGCTGGTGGTGGGCGTCGACTCGCTGCTCACGCAACTCGCGCGCTGCTGCCGGCCGGCGCCGCCCGATCAGATCCGCGGCTACGTGACGCGCGGACGCGGCGTGGCGATCCATCGCGCCGACTGCGCCAGCTTCCGGCGTCTGGTCGAGCACAACGCCGAGCGCGTGATCGCGGTGGAGTGGGGCGCGCGCCGCGGCGAGGGCGCGCTGTACCCGGTGACGGTGGTGGTCGAGGCGTCCGATCGCGCCGGCCTGCTGCGCGACATCACCGAGGTGTTCGCCAAGGAGAAGATGAACGTGACCGGCGTGAACACGCAGACGGAGAAGGACTCGCGCGGCGGCACCGCATGGATGACGTTCACGGTCAAGGTGGCCGACGCGGCGCGCCTGCATCACGTGCTCGGCCTCGTGGAGCGCGTCGCCGGCGTGCGCCACGCAAGGCGACGCTGAGCGGGCGACTCGGGCATCGCCGGCCCAGCCCGGCGGCAGGCCGCGTGCGGTCCCGCGGATATACTCGCTGCCTCTTCAGGCGCGTAGCTCAGCTGGTTAGAGCACCACCTTGACAT
>CAZFET010000228.1:2952-5810 GCA_964517545.1 uncultured Burkholderiaceae bacterium | reverse complement strand
CAGCTTCGCGCGGGCGCGGTGCAGCAGCACGGCGCAGTGCGACGGCGTGACGCCCATGCGCAGCGCGGCCTCGTCGTTGTCGAGCCCGTCGATCTCGCGCAAGGTGAAGGCCTGTGCGGCCTGCGGGGGCAGCGTCTGCAGCAGCTCGCGCAGCCCGCCGATGAACTGGCGGCCCTCGAGCAGCCGCTCGGGGTCGCGCCCTTCGACCGGCTCGTCGTGCGTGCCGTGCTCGTCGTCGCCGTGCGTCGTGTCGTCGTGCGCCGCGTCGAAGCCCGTCTCCGCGCGCGGCGAGCGCCGGTCGCGACGCACGCTGTCGGCGATCTTGTTGAGCAGGATGCCGGTGAGCCAGGTGCGCAGCGAGGCCTTGTGCGCGAAGCGCTCGAGGCCCTGCAGCGCGGCCAGCAAGGTGTCCTGCACCACGTCTTCCACCAGCGCCGCATCGTGCAGGCGCTGGCGGGCGAAGCGCACGAGGTAGGCGCGATGCCCGGTCACCGCGGCGGCGACGCCGGCGGGCGTGTCGAGGGTGGTGGCGATCGTGTTCATCGGGGTGTGGCGCAGCCCGCCGCGACGGCGAGCCGCTGCATCGAGGGGTCGTACAGGCGGCCGGCGGCGAGCACGCGCTGCAGGCGCTGCAGTCGCGCGTCGCCCGGATGCCGCGTCGGCAGGAAGCCGAACTTGCGGCCCAGCGCCAGCATCGCGAGGTTGTCGCGCAGCACGTCGCCGAACAGCGTGCCGACGCCGGCCCGGCGCGCGTGCTGCACCAGCGCGCCGAGCAGGCGCGCGCCGAGGCCGCGGCCCTGCACTTCGTCGGTCACCATCACGGCGAACTCGCGCGCGTCGCGCCGGCCGTCGACCACGGCATAGCGCGCCTCGCCGAGCGCGATCTCGTCGCCGTCGTCGAGCGGCAAGGTGGCGATGAGCGCCATCTCGCAGCGCGGGTCGAAGCGCGTGAAGCGCGCCAGGGTGGCCGCGGACAGCTCGCGCACGCCGGCGTGAAAGCGCTGGTAGCGCGACTGCGGCGACAGCCCGCGCACGAGCTCGGCCAGGCGCGGCGCGTCGTGCGGCCCGACCGGCCGCACCGTCACGGCCCGCGGCGCCGGCGCCGGCACGACGCGCGCCGGCGTGCGGATCGAGGCGAACGGCCCGCCGTCCATCGCGATCCTCACGCCGCGGCCGGGTGGTGCAGCTCGATCGACAGGCGCTTGCGGCCGAACAGGGCCGCGACCGCGTCGACGATGCGGTCGCGCCAGCCGCGCGCCGGACGGCCCTCGGGGTTGCGCAGCGCGTCGAGCACCAGCACGCGCGAGGGCTGCAGCGCGTACACGATGGCGGGGCCGTGCGCGTCGAGCGTGAAGGTCTCGCCGCCCATCACGAAGATGTCGCGCGCGTCGCCGTCCTGCGTGATCCACACCAGGCCCTCGAAGACCGCGATGCTCTGCCCCAGGCCGCGCTGGATGCGCAGCAGGTCGCCGTGTTCCAGCCGGGTCAGGGCGCGCTCGAATCGGGTGTCCATGGCAGCTCCTCGTGGTGAATGCCTTTCGGATGGGTGGCATCGTCACGGGGAGGCGTTGCGGCGAGGTTTCACCGCACGCATGTGCGATTTCAGATGCAACGCGGCGCCGCCGTCGCGGCGCGTCGTCAGCGCACGATCTCGACGTCGCTCGCGAACACGTAGCCCGCGCCGCGCTCGGTGCGGATGTACGTGGGATGGGCCGGGTCCGGCTCGATCTTGCGGCGCAGGCGCAGGATCTGCACGTCGATCGAGCGGTCGTACACCTCGGCGTTGTGCAGCCGCGAGAGCTCGAGCAGCTGGTCGCGCGACAGCACGCGCTGCGGCGCGGCGAGGAAGGCCGTGAGCAGGCTGAACTCGCCGTTGGTCAGCTCGACCGCACGGCCGTCGGCCGACTTCAGCCGCCGCAGCCCGATGTTCAGCTCCCAGCCGCCGAAGCGGTACGCGCGCACGCGCGCAATGGCGTCGGCCACCGTCGCCTGCGCGCGCGCACGGCGGATCAGCGCGCGGATGCGCGCGAGCAGCTCGCGCGGGCTGAACGGCTTGGTGAGGTAGTCGTCGGCGCCGAGTTCCAGGCCCATCACGCGGTCGGCCTCGTCGGCCAGGCCGGTGAGCATGAGGATGGGGATGCTGGAGCTCTCGCGCAGCCGGCGTGCGATCTGCATGCCGTCTTCGCCGGGCAGGCGCAGGTCGAGCACGATGAGGTCGATGGTCTCGCGCGCGAGCACCGCGTCGAGCTCCTTGCCGCTGGCCACGGTGGTGACGCGCAGCTCGTTTTGCGAGAGGTAGTCGGCGACCAGCTCGCGGATCGAGGGGTCGTCGTCCAGCGCGAGGACGTGCGGCTGCAACTGCGTGACGACTTCCACCATGCGACTTCCGTCGATGCTCCGTGCGGACGGCGGGCCATCGTAGCAATCGCCCCCGCGCCCGCCAAGACACGCGGCCGCGATTTCGCTGCAGCGCCGCATTACCGATGTAATCGGCGGCCTGCGTCCACGTTACCCGGTGGCAACGTTGGCGTGGCTCAATGGCGTCATCGCGAATCCGACGCGACTCACCGCTGCCGCACCATGATGAGCCTTCACATCGATTCCACCGGACCGGCGCCCGGCGCGCCGGCCGGCCGGCTGACCGCGCGCGAGGTGGAGATCCTCTCGCGCATCGCCGCCGGAGAGAGCAACAAGCACATCGCGCGCGCGTTCGGGCTGAGCCCGCACACGGTCAAGCGCCACGTCGCCAACATCCTCGACAAGCTGGACGTCAGCTCGCGGGTCCAGGCCGCCGTGTGGTACGCCGGCAGCGGCCCGGCGGATTTGGCGCTGAGCATTCTCGCCGACTACTTTGGCGA
>CAZFET010000228.1:554-2942 GCA_964517545.1 uncultured Burkholderiaceae bacterium | reverse complement strand
GTGGATTGCACTTGCGGAGACGGCCTTCCCCGACATGCAGCGGCCGGGGCGGCTGCGTTTCAATCACGACAGCCGAACAGCGACGCGGAGACAGCACGTGCCCTCGACTTCGACCGCACGCGAGACCGACCCGGGCGGCCCGGCGACGACCGCCGCGCCGCGCCCCGTGCTCGTGGTGGGCGCCGACCCGGCCACGCGCGGGCTGCTCGACGAGTGGCTCGTCGCCGAGGGATGGAGCGTCGCCTGCGACGCGCACGCCGCCGACTGCGCGCTGGCCATCGTCGACGTGCCCTACCCGCGCGACAGCGGCCTGGAGCTGCTGCGTCGCGTGACCGCCGAGCATCCGGGCACCCCGGTGCTCGCCATCTCGGCCACCTTCTTCTCCACCGTCGCGCGCTGCGGACCCTGCGCGCGCGCGCTCGGCGTGGCCGGCGTGCTGCCCAAGCCGCTGACGCGCGAGGCGCTGCTCGCCGCCGTGCGCGAACTGGCACGGCGCGCGCCGTGAACGCCGTCGCCGCCGTCGCGACGTCGGCCCCCTGGCGCTGGACGCGCCGCAGCGCGCCGTGGATCGGGCTGCTGCTGATCGCGGTGATCGTGTCCTTGGCCGCGTGGGACATCGTGCGCGGCCACCGCCTGGCCGTCGAGGACACGGGCCGCGAACTCGAGACCCAGGCGCGCATCGTGGCCGAGCAGACCGCGCGCAGCGTGCAGGCCGTCGACGTGACCCTGCGCCACGTGGCCGAGCAGCACCGGCAGGGGCGCCTGTCCGCCTTGTCGCCGCCGCAGCTCGGCGAGTACCTGCGCCAGCAGGCGGTGGGCCTCGTGCAGGCCGACGGGCTGGTGCTGATCGATGGGCAAGGCCGGCGCATCGGCACGTCGGCCGCGCTCACGCTCGACGAGCGCGCCGCGCACGCCGGCGAGCTCGACGCCTTCACCACCTTGCGCGACAACGCGGGGCTGCCGGTCTTCGTGGGCGACGCGCACCGCAGCGCGCTCGACGGCCGCTGGGTCTTCGCGATCGCGCGGCGCATCGAGAGCGCCGGCGGCGAGTTCGCCGGCATCGTGCTCGCGCGCGGCCGCGTCGAGTACTTCCAGAGCTTCTACCGCGACATCCAGATCGACCCCGGCACGAAGACCACCTTGATGCACCGCAACGGCCGCCTGCTGGCGCGGCATCCGCAGGTCGAGTCGGCGCTGGGGCAGCACTTCCCGCTGCTCGACGGCATGCTGGCGCTGCGCAAGTCGCGGCCGACCGAGCCGATCCGCATCGAGAGCCCGGTCGACGGCGTCGAGCGCTTCGGCGCGCTGGCGCTGGTGCCCGAGTACCCGCTCGTCACGATCGTCACGCGCGACGTGAACGTGGCGCTCGCGTCGTGGCGCGCGCAGTCGCTCGGCACCGTCGGCCGCACGCTCGCGCTGGCCGCGCTGGCCGCGCTGCTGCTGGCGATCCTGCAGCGGCAGATCGCGCGGCTCGACAAGGCGCGCGCGTCGCTCGAAGCCACGCGCGAGCGCTTCTCGCTGGCCGTGGCCGGCTCCGACGACGGCATCTGGGACTGGGACCAGACCACGCGCCGCATCTTCCTGTCGCCGCGCGCGCGCGAGCTGTTCGGCCGTCCCGGCCCCGAGTCGGAGCCGATGGACGACTGGTTCGCCAACCTGCAGATCCATCCCGACGACGCGCCGCGCCGCCAGGAGGCGCTGGACGCGCACCTCGACGGCCGCGCACCGCACTACGAGAGCGAGTACCGCGTGCTGCACCCGGACGGCCAGTACCGCTGGGTACGCGTGCGCGGGCTGTGCGTGCGCGACGCCCAGGGCCGGCCGACGCGCATGGCCGGCTCGGTGAGCGACATCGACATGCGCAAGCGCGCCGAGCAGGAGCTGCGGCAGTCGGAGCAGCGCTACGCGCTGGCGATGTCGGGCCTGCGCGGCGGCCACTGGGTGTGGGAGATCGACAGCGACGCGCTGTTCGTCTCGGGCACGCTCAACGAGCTGTTCGGCCTGCCGCCGGACACGCAGCCGGCCACCCGCGCCGAGTACTTCTCGCACATCACCTTGCACCCCGACGACCGCGAGCGCGTCATGAAGGTGGGCGACGAGATCATCGGCGCCGGCGGCTCGCGCGCCGACTTCGAGTACCGCATCGTGCTGCGCGACTCCGGCGAGGTGCGCTGGATCATGACGCGCGCGCAGTGCTTCCGCAACGCCGCGGGCAAGCCGGTGCGCGTGGCCGGCGTGAGCGTGGACACCACCGACCGCAAGCGCACCGAGGACGCACTGCGCAAGAGCGAGGAGCGCTTCGCGCTCGCCGTGGCCGGCTCCGACGACGGCGTGTGGGACTGGGACTTCGTCGCCGGCCTCGCCTTCGAGGCCGCCCGCGCGCGCGAG
>CAZFET010000228.1:0-544 GCA_964517545.1 uncultured Burkholderiaceae bacterium | reverse complement strand
TACGAGTGCGAGTACCGCGTGCGCCACGACGACGGCGTGTACCGCTGGATCCGCCTGCGCGCGCTGTGCATTCGCGACGCGGGCGGCCAGCCGGTGCGCATGGCCGGGTCGGTCAGCGACATCGACACCCGCAAGCGCGCCGAGGAGGCGCTGCGCGAGAGCGAGGAGCGCTTCGCGCTCGCGGTGGCGAGCACCAACGACGGCATCATCGACTGGGACCTGGTCGGCGACCGCATCTACACCTCCGACCGCGCGATGCACATCTGCGGCGTGGTGGCCGACGGCAACACGCGCACGTGCGGGCAGTGGCGTGCGCTGGTGAAGTTCCACCCCGACGACGCGCAGCGCCACCTCGACGACCTGGACGACCATCTCGAGGGGCGTCCGCTGAAGCACCGCGGCGAGTACCGCGTCATGCATCCGGACGGCCAGTACCGCTGGGTCCGCTTCCGCGGCATCGTCGTGCGCGACGACGAGGGCCGCGCCGTGCGCTGGGCCGGCTCGGGGAGCGACATCGACGCGCAGCGGCGCGCCGCGGAGGCGC
>CAZFET010000227.1:0-5873 GCA_964517545.1 uncultured Burkholderiaceae bacterium | reverse complement strand
ACCAGCAGCACCTTCTGCGGCTTGTGCGCGCTCAGGCGCAGCGCCTCGTCGAGCAGCGGCTTGTAGGCCACCACCTTGCCGGCGCGCGAGCCGGCGTCGGCGCTGACCACCACCGCCGGCTGCGCGTCGTCGATGCGGCTGGCGAGGCTCACGCTGGCGAAGCCGCCGAACACCACCGAGTGGATCGCGCCGATGCGCGCGCAGGCGAGCATCGCGAACACCGCCTCCGGGATCATCGGCATGTAGATGAGCACGCGGTCGCCCTGCTTCACGCCGAGCGACTGCAGGATGGCCGCCATCGCCTGCACCTCGACGTGCAGTTCGCGGAAGCTGTAGACGCGCTCGCGCTCGACCTCGGTCGACACCCAGATCAGCGCGTTGTGGTCGGCGCGCGCCGCGAGGTGCCGGTCGACCGCGTTGTGGCAGAGGTTCGTCGTCCCGCCAACGAACCACTTCGCGAACGGCGGCTTCGAGTAGTCGCACACCGTGTGGAACGGCTCGCGCCAGTCGATCAGCGCGGCCTGCTCGCGCCAGAAGCCGTCACGCTCGTGGATCGAGCGGCGGTGGAAGTCGGCGTAGTTCATCGCGGTCGTCTCCTCGTGCTGGCCCGCCCTTCGCCCGTCGGCGCGGGCGTCGCCGTGCATCTTCCCGATGGTGCTTGCACGGGACTGACGCACCCGCGCCGGACCGGCCTCAGGCCCCGATCCGCACCACCACGCGGCCGCGCACCTTGCCTTCCATCAAGTCGCGGGCCTTGTCGAGGGCCTGCGCCAGCGGCACCTCGGTGGTCATCGACTCCAGCAGCGCCGGGTCGAGGTCGCGCGCCAGGCGCGACCACGCCTCCTCGCGGCGCGCCATCGGCGCGTAGACGCTGTCCACGCCGGCCAGGGTCACGCCGCGCAGGATGAACGGCATCACGCTGCCCGGCAGGTCGTGCCCGCCGGCCAGGCCGCAGGCCGCCACGGTGCCGCCGTAGCGCGTCTGCGCCAGCACGTTGGCCAGGGTGTGGCTGCCCACGGCGTCGACCGCCGCCGCCCAGCGCTCCTTCTGCAGCGGCTTGCCCGGCGCGGCCAGCTCGGCGCGGTCGATCACCGATCCGGCGCCGAGGCGCCGCAGGTAGTCCGCCTCGGTCGACTTGCCGGTGGCCGCCACCACGCGATGGCCCAGCTTCGCCAGCAGCGCGACCGCCACGCTGCCCACGCCGCCGGTGGCGCCGGTCACCAGCACCTCGCCGTCGCCCGGCTTCACGCCGTGCCGCTCGAGCGCCAGCACGCACAGCATGGCGGTGTAGCCGGCCGTGCCGATGGCCATGGCCTGGCGCGTCGTGAAGGCCGCGGGCAAGGCCACGAGCCAGTCACCCTTCACGCGCGCGCGCTCGGCGAGGCAGCCCCAGTGCGTCTCGCCGACGCCCCAGCCGTCGAGCACCACGCGGTCGCCGGCCCGCCACTTCGGGTGCGTGCTCTCGAGCACCGTGCCGGCGCCGTCGATGCCGGCCACCATGGGCCACGCGCGCACCACCGGGCTGCGGTGGGTGATGGCCAGCGCGTCCTTGTAGTTGAGCGTCGAGTACTCGACCGCGATCGTCACGTCGCCGTCCGGCAGGGCCGACTCGTCCACCTCGCGCAGCGCGGCGTCGGCGCCGGACTCGGTCTTCTGCAGCAACAGGGCCTTGAACATCGCTCGTGTCTCCTCGGTGCGCCGCGCGGACTGCGCGCAGCGGATCGTGCCGATGTTGACACCGCGCGCCGCGGTGCGCATCGGGCCGCGCCCTGCGACCACCCGGCGCCGGACCGACGGCGCTTGTCGCAACCGTCGGCAAGGGATGCGACCGCCGCGTTGCACCGCGTTGACACCGCGCGAAGCGCCCGCCTAAGCTGCGCGCCGTGACCCGCCGC
This sequence comes from uncultured Burkholderiaceae bacterium, assembly GCA_964517545.1. GTDB lineage: Bacteria > Pseudomonadota > Gammaproteobacteria > Burkholderiales > Burkholderiaceae_C > CAZFET01. The sequence goes on along the minus strand of CAZFET010000227.1, from coordinate 3,978 downwards.
CCGACCCGCTGCCCGACTCTCGCCCGCGCGCTGCGCGCCGCCTGCGCGGCCGCGCTGCTGGCGGTCGCCGGGGCGCCGGTGGCGGCGCAGGAGGCCGGCGCCGACGACGCCATCGCGCGCCTGCTCGCCGAGCGCGGCCTGGCCTCCCCGGCCCCGAACCCGACCGTTCCCGCGGCACCCTCGGCGGAGCCCGGTCTCGCGCAGGCCATGCGCGACCGCGCGACCGACGCGGTGCTGGCCGCGATGAACTTCGTCGGCGTGCCGTACCGGCGCGGCGGCAACTCCGCCGACGCCGGCTTCGACTGCTCGGGCTTCACGCGCCATGTGTTCGAGTCCGCGCTCGGCCTCGTGCTGCCGCGCCGCGTGGACGACCAGGCGAGCGCGCCGGGCCTCGTGAGCGTGCGGCGCGACGAGTTGCAGCCGGGCGACCTGGTGTTCTTCAACACCTTGCGCCGCACGTTCTCGCACGTCGGCATCTACGTCGGCGAAGGCCGCTTCGTCCACGCGCCGCGTCCGGGCGGCGAGGTGCGCATCGAGAACATGCGCTACGCCTACTGGGCCAAGCGCTTCACCGGCGCGCGCCGCGCGGCGCTGGTCGCGCAGGCGCCGTCGCCGCCCGGCACGGCCACCGCCGCGCCTCATTGAGCCCGCCGCCGTGAGGCGCGACCGCGACGTCGTCCGTTCGCGCCGAGCCACGCCATCCGTTCTCGAAGTGCTTCAAGGCGACCGGGGGCGAGCCGGACGCGCACGCCGCACGCGCCGCGCGCTCGACGCCCCCGCGCGGCGTGGGGTCGCACCTCGCAGCGGCGCGGCGGCGGGCACAATCCACCCATGGCCGAGAAAGTCATCCCGCTCGCCGACCACCGAAACGCGTCGAGCGTGCCGCGCATCCCGGAACGCGCCGCACCGCCCGACGGCCTGGTGGCCGACCGGCTGGGCCGGCCGCTGCACGACCTGCGCATCTCGGTCACCGACCGCTGCAACTTTCGCTGCAGCTACTGCATGCCCAAGGAGGTGTTCGACAAGGACTACCGGTTCCTGCCGCACGCCTCGTTGCTCAGCTTCGAGGAGATCACGCGCGTGGCGCGGCTGTTCGTCGCGCACGGCGTGCACAAGCTGCGGCTCACCGGCGGCGAGCCGCTGCTGCGCAAGAACGTCGAAGCGCTGGTCGCGATGCTGTCGGCGCTGCGCACACCGTCCGGCGAGCCGCTGGACCTGACCCTGACCACCAACGCGTCGCTGCTGCGGCGCAAGGCGGCGGCCCTGAAAGACGCCGGACTCCGGCGCGTGACGGTGAGCCTCGACGCGCTCGACGACACCGTGTTCCGGCGCATGAACGACGTGGACTTCCCCGTCGCCGAGGTGCTGGCCGGCCTGGAGGAGGCGCGCCGCGTCGGCCTCGGCCCGCTGAAGGTGAACATGGTGGTCAAGCGCGGCACCAACGACGACCAGATCGTGCCGATGGCGCGCTGGTTCCGCGAGCACTACGACGGGCAGGTGATCCTGCGCTTCATCGAGTACATGGACGTCGGCGCCACCAACGGCTGGCGCATGGACGAGGTGCTGCCGTCGGCGCAGGTGCTCGAGCGCATCGACGCGGTGTTCCCGCTGCGTTCGCTCGAGCCCAACGCGCCGGGCGAGACCGCCGAGCGCTGGGCCTATGCCGACGGCGCCGGCGAGATCGGCGTGATCTCCAGCGTGACGCAGGCGTTCTGCCGCGACTGCAACCGCGCGCGACTGTCCACCGAGGGCAAGCTGTTCCTGTGCCTGTTCGCGAGCCACGGCCACGATCTGCGCGCGCTGCTGCGCGGCGGCTTCGACGACGCGCAGATCGCCGCGGCCATCGGCGAGATCTGGCGCGGCCGCGACGACCGCTACTCCGAACTGCGCGGCCTGAGGCAGGCCGAGCCGGGCTCGGGCGAGCGCCGGGTCGAGATGCACTACATCGGCGGGTGACGCGTGGATCGCGAGCTGGTGACCGGCCTCATCCTCGCCGGCGGGCGCGGCAGCCGCATGGGCGGCGTCGACAAGGGACTGCAGAACCACCGCGGCGTGCCGCTGGCGCTGCACGCGCTGCTGCGCCTGGCGCCCCAGGTGGGCCAGGTGATGATCAACGCCAACCGCAATCTCGGCGCGTACGAGTCGTTCGGCGTGCCGGTGTGGCCCGACGCGCTGCCCGACTTCGCCGGGCCGCTGGCCGGCTTCCTGGCCGGGCTCGAGCGCTGCGAGACGCCGTGGCTGGTGACGGTGCCGTGCGACACGCCCGACTTTCCGCAGGACCTCGTCGCCCGCCTCGCCGCGCGCGCCGAGGCCGACGACGCCGAGATCGCGATGGCCGCCTGCCCCGAGGACGGCGCCCTGCGCACGCAGCCGGTGTTCTGCCTGATCCGCACCGACCTGATGGAGAGCCTCGTGCGCTTCACGCAGGACGGCGGCCGCAAGATCGACCGCTGGACGGCGCAGCACCGCACCGTCGAGGTCCCGTTCGACGACGCTCGCGCGTTCTTCAACGCCAACACCCTGGCCGAGCTGCAGCAGCTGCAGCATGGCTGAGCCGCGCCTCGAGATCCGCGCGCTCGGGCCGGACGACGCGCCGGCGTACAAGGCGCTGCGCGACGCGATGCTCGCCGCGCACCCCGACGCCTTCACGTCCGACACCGAGGCCGAGTCGGTCAAGCCCGCCTCGCACTACCTGGCGCGCTTCGCCGCGAGCGGCGGCGGCCTCGTGCCGTTCACGCTCGGCGCGTTCGCGGACGGCCGCCTCGTCGGCGCGGTCACCTGCGAGCGCGATCCGCGCGTCAAGGTACGGCACCTCGGCCACGTCGCCGGCATGATGGTCGAGGGGCCGCTGCAGGGCCGCGGCATCGGGCGCGCGCTGCTGGCCGCCTGCATCGCCCGCGCGCGCGACGACGGCGGCATCGTCAAGCTCACGCTCAACGTCACGTCGACCAACGCGGCGGCGCTGCACCTGTACGAGAGCCTGGGCTTTCGCCGCTACGGCCGGCTCGAGCGCGCGATCCGCGTCGGCGGCCGCTACCATGACAAGGACCACCTCGCGCTCGACCTCGACCGCCATGCCCAGCCTTGAAGAGATCGCCTCCTGCGTCGCGGGCTACGACCCGAACGCGCTGCCCGTCGCGCAGGCGCAGGAATTCATCGCCCGCCTCGTGCCGCGCGTGCAGGCCGTCGAGCAGGTGCCCATCCGCTCGGCGCTCGGCCGCGTGCTGGCGGCCGACATCGTGTCGGCCATCGACGTGCCGGCGCACGACAACTCGGCGATGGACGGCTACGCGCTGCGCGGCGCCGACCTCGCCGCGGCCGGCGACACGCGGCTGGCCGTCGCCGGCACGGGCTTCGCCGGCGCGCAGTTCGCGGGCACGGTGCCGCCCGGCCACTGCGTGCGCATCATGACCGGCGCGGTCATGCCGCCCGGCCTCGACACGGTCGTGCCGCAGGAGTTCACGCGCACCGAGGGCGACACGGTCGTCGTGCCGGCCGGCGCCGTGCGGCCGGGCGACAACCGCCGCCTCAAGGGCGAGGACCTCGCGCGCGGCGAGCCTGCGCTGCGTCGCGGTCGCCGTCTCGTGCCGGCCGACCTGGGCCTCATGGCCTCGCTCGGTCGCGCCGAGGTGCCGGTGTACCGGCGCCTGCGCGTGGCCTTCTTCTCCACCGGCGACGAGCTGCGCTCGATCGGCGAGCCGCTCGACGAAGGCTGCGTGTACGACAGCAACCGCTACACGATCTGGGGCATGCTGCAGCGGCTGGGGGTCGACGTGCTCGACCTCGGCGTGGTGCGCGACGAGCCCGCCGCGCTCTAGGCCGCGTTCCGCCACGCCGCGGCCAGCGCCGACGCCGTCATCACCTCCGGCGGCGTCAGCGTCGGCGAGGCCGACCACACCAAGAAGATCATGGCCTCGCTCGGCGAAGTGCTGTTCTGGCGCATCGCGATGCGGCCGGGGCGCCCGATGGCGATCGGCC
>CAZFET010000226.1:5462-5911 GCA_964517545.1 uncultured Burkholderiaceae bacterium | reverse complement strand
CCTGAGCTTCACGCGCGGCCCGAGGTCGACGACCTCCACCTCGACGGCGCGGCGCGCGAGCGCCTCGCGCGCGTCGGCCGGCAGCCGCGGCAGCAGCACGCGATCGAGCACGCGTGCGACCACGAACGACGGCGGCTCGGCCGGCAGGCGCCGCACGAGGTCGCGCAGCACGAGCGCCGCGCGCGCCAGCGGCGCGGGCACGAACACCGGCGCGGCAGCGGCCGCATCGGCGCGCGCCGATCCGGCCGCGCGGCCGCCCGCGCCGGCTGTCGTCGATGCGCCCGGCGCCGCCGATGCCTTCATGCGAGGCCCTCCGCCGCGTCCTGCCCCACCCGCTCGAAGAGGCTCGGCGCGCCGCCGCGACCCGGCGCGAGCAGATGCGGGTACTGATGCGCGACCGTGGCGGCGTCGATCCGGCCGCTGTCGACGATCGCGCCGCCGAGCACACT
>CAZFET010000226.1:1540-5452 GCA_964517545.1 uncultured Burkholderiaceae bacterium | reverse complement strand
CCGTTTACCTCGAGCTTTCCGCCATCGAGGAACACCCGTTCGCCGGGCAGCCCGAGCGCGTCCAGCTCGGCCAGCGCGTCGGCGGCAGGCCGGCCCGCGTTGAGCACGGCCTCGAACAACTCGAGCACGCGGGCGAAGCCTGCCGAGCACGGCGACAGCCGCAGCGAGCACGCGCCGGCCGCGCGCAGCGCCGCGCCGTCGGCGAGCAGGCAGTGCAGCGCGGCCGACTGCGTCTGGATGCCGTTGAGCACGAGGAAGGGCCGGCCGTCGCCGCTGCGCAGCAGCAGGCCGTCGGCATCGTCGCGGCAGCGGAACTCGCACTCGTCCTTCTTCAGCCGGTGATGGCGCGCGGTGAAGCAGCGCGCCGAGAACGCGAGCGGCATGCGGCCGAAGCCGAACACCTCGGTGCGCACCGGCCCGTGGGCGCCTTGCACCGGATCGGAAGGCGGGTTGATGCGCGCCAGCGCGTCGAGCGGCAGCTCGATCGGCGCGACCCAGGCACACGCGCCGAGCGACGCGTGCTCGGCCAGCGCCTCGCGGCTGTACACGTTGACGTGCGGGCCGATCACGAACGGCGCGCGCAGCGGCCGCGCGGCGCGTTCGCGCGCCAGCACGCGCAGCGCCGACGCGTCGCCGGCCTCGACGGCGAACTCGTCCTGCTCGCACACGCGGCGCAAGGCGCGCAGCTCGGTCTCGGACATGACCAGCGGCTGCGTCGCCAGCACCACGCGCTTGCCCGCCGCCGCGAGATCGCGCCCCAGCGCGAGCCAGTCGTCGGTGCGCATCTCGTGGCGGCGCGAGCACACCACCTCGCCCAGCACCACGGTGTCGGCCGGGCCGTCGGCGACCGCCGCGTAGAAGTCCATCAGCGCGGCGCGCGGCCACCAGTACTGCAGCGGGCCCACGGTGAGGCCGATGCGCGGGCGCCCGCTCGCGTCGTCGAGGTCGTTCATCGCCGTCGTCACCGCGTCAGCGCCACGGCCGGTCGTAGGCGCCCAGCGTGTGCTGCTGGCCCTCGGCCCAGCGCGCGAGCTGCGCCGACCAGTCCGGCTGCACCGAGTAGCGCGCGCCCGACGCGGCCAGGTCGATCGCCGCGCGCCACACGCGCGTGACCTCGGCCACGTAGCTCGGGCTGCGCTGCCGCCCCTCGATCTTGATCGCGCGCACGCCGGCGTCGACGAGCTGCGGCAGCAGCGCCAGGGTGTTCAGGCTGGTCGGCTCCTCGAGCGCGTAGTCGCGCTGGCCGTTCACGTCGAAGCGGCCCTTGCACAGGGTCGGGTAGCCGCGCGGCTCGTCGTCGGCGTAGCGGTCGATCAGCACGCCGTTGAGCCGCGCCTCGACCCCGCCGGCGCCTTCGTGCCATCGCACGGCCGACGGCGGCGAGCACACGCCGGCGTGGTTGGGCGACTGCCCGGTGGCGTACGACGACAGCGCGCAGCGCCCCTCGACCATCACGCACAGGCTGCCGAAGCCGAACACCTCGATCTCGACCGACGTGTGGCGCACCACGTGCGCCACCTGCGACAAGGTGAGCACGCGCGGCAGCACGGCGCGGCGGATGCCGTAGCGCTCGCGGTAGAACTCGATCGCCTCGTGCGTGGTGGCCGAGGCCTGCACCGACAGGTGCAGGCGCAGCCGCGGGTGCCGCTCGCGGCAGTACGCCATCACCGCGCTGTCGGCGACGATCAGCGCGTCGGCGCCGAGCGCGGCCGCGCAGTCGACCGCGCGCCGCCACGGCGACGGGTCGCGCGCGTCGGCGTAGGTGTTCAGCGCCAGCAGCACCTCGCGGCCGCGCGCATGGGCGTAGGCCACGCCTTCGCGCACCTGCCGCTCGTCGAAGTTCAGCCCGGCGAAGTTGCGCGCGTTGGTGGCGTCCTTCAGGCCCAGGTACACGGCGTCGGCGCCGGCGTCCACCGCCATCTGCAGCGCGCGCAGCGAACCGGCCGGGCACACCAGGCGCGGTGCGGCCCCTCCTGTGTGGGTCATCGTGCTCGTCCCGCCGCGTGAGGCGGGTTCCGTCTGGAGGTCAACGGGCGGCCAGTCTGGTGAACTTCGCGCGTCATGGCCTTGACCTGGGTCATCGCTTCGGCCGCGCGCCGGGCGCTTGACCTGCGGCAAAACCACGTCGCCCGCGTGCGGCGAGCATGCGCCCCGACACACGGACGAACACACCGGGGACCCGTCATGCCGCGCGACCGCGACCACCTGCCTCTCGTCTACTCCTGCTCGGGCTGCTCGAGCGCGGCCCAGGTGGCCCACCACCTGGCGGTGCGGCTCGACCGCGCGGGCCTGGTCGAGATGTCGTGCATCGCCGGCGTGGGCGGCAACGTGCCGAGCCTCGTGCGCAAGGCCGAGGAAGCGATCGCGAGCGGCCGCGGCGTGCTCGCCATCGACGGCTGCGCGCTGCAGTGCGTGAAGGCCTGTCTCGCGCAGCGCGGGCTCGAGGCGACGGCGCACGTGCGGCTCGACCTGCACGGCGTGAAGAAGGAGTACCACGCCGACGCCGACCCCGACGCGAGCGAGCCGCTGTACGATCGTCTCGTCACGCAGGTGCGCGCGATGGCCGCGTTGTCCGAGCCGCTGCCCGGCTCGTGCGGCGGCGGCTGCGGCTGCGCCGCCGCGCGTGCCGCCGCCACATGAGCGAACGCAGTCCCGACGAGCACGACATCCGCAGCGCCCTGGCCGCGGTGAAGGACCCGGAGATCGGCGAGAGCATCGTCGAGCTCGGGCTCGTCGATCGCGTCGAGGTGGGCGACGGCTTCGTCGGCGTGACGCTCATCCCCACCAGCGCCACCTGTCCGATGTCGGACCTGCTGCTCGACGACGCACGCAACGCGGTGGTGGCCGCGTGCCCCGACGGCACCGTGGTCGACGTGCAGCTCGACTGGGACACGCCGTGGAGCCCCGAGCGCCTGAGCCCGGCGCTCAAGCTGCGCTTCGGGTGGTGAAGCCGTCGCGGGCCGCCGTGCTGTCGCTGGCGGCGGCGCTGCTGGCCGCGACGAACCTCGTGTTCGGGCTCGGCAGCGGGCTCGCGCGCCTCGGCACCCTGCCGGCCGCCGCGGCCGGGCCGACCGGCGCATCGGCGATCGCGCTGCACGGCGCGGTGATGGTGTGCGGCTTCTTCGGCACCTTGATCGCGCTGGAGCGCGCCGTGGCGCTGCACCGCGGCTTCGCGGTACCGCTGCTCGCCGGCGCGGGCGGCGTCGCGGGCTTCGTGTTCGGCGAGCCCGCGATCGCCGGCGTCGCGTGGCTGACGGCGGGGCTCGGCTTCGTCGCGCTGTACGTGCACGCCGGCCTCACGCGCGCGTGGTCGCTGCACCTGGTGGTCGAAGGTCTCGGCGCGCTGTGCCTGGCGCTCGGCAGCGCGGCCTGGCTGGCCGGCCTGCGCGACGCGTCGATCATGGGCTGGGCGGCGTTTCTCGTGCTCACCATCGCCGGCGAGCGGCGCGAGCTGACGCAGATGGTGCGGCTGCCGGCATGGGCGCGGCGCGCGTTCGTGGCCGTGGTCGTGCTGCTGCTGGCCGCGCTCGCCGTGTCGTGGGTCGACGCGGCCGGCCGCGCGGCGCTGCTGCCGTGGTGGACCGGCTGCGCCGCGCTGGCGCTGTGGCTGCTGCGCTTCGACCTCGCGCCGCGCGCGTGGCGCGAGCCGGGCTGGCGCGGCCACACGGCGCAGGCGCTGAGCGTGGGCTACGCGTGGCTGCTGGCCGCCGCGCTGGCCGGGCTCGCCGAGCAGCGGCTCGACGGCGTGGCGCTGCACTTCCTGCTGCTCGGCTTCGTGTTCGGCATGGTGTTCGGCCACGCGCCGATCATCCTGCCCGCGCTCGCGCGCATCCGCCCCGAGTACCACGCGCTCGCGCGCTGGCCGCAGTGGTTCATGGCGGCCAGCCTCGTGCTGCGCGCGGCGGGGCTGTG
>CAZFET010000226.1:0-1530 GCA_964517545.1 uncultured Burkholderiaceae bacterium | reverse complement strand
CGATCGCGTGGTTCGCGGCCGTCATGGCGCGTGGCGCGTGGCGCGGGCGCGTCGCACAATCACGGGCGTAGCCCGCGGCCTGAGCAGGGCCCGGCGTGGCGGCCGGGCCGCGGCGCCTCGTGGAGCCGTGCCATGCCAACGACCTCGATGCCCGCTCGCTTCTTCGCGCTCGCCGTCGCGCTCTTTGCAGCGGCCAGCTTGATGTCGATCGCGCCGGCGCGCGCGCAGGTCGCGTCGCCGCATGCCATCGACATCCCGTCGTGGTTCACCGAGAGTTTTCTCGACTTCAAGGACGAGATCGCCGAGGCCGACAAGGCCGGCAAGCGCCTGCTCGTGTACTTCGGCCAGGACGGCTGCCCGTACTGCCGCGAGCTCATGCAGAACAACTTCAGCCAGAAGGCCATCGTCGACAAGACGCGCCGGCACTTCGTGGCGATCGCGATCAACATCTGGGGCGACCGCGAGGTCACCTGGCTGGACGGCCGGCGCATGAGCGAGAAGGAGTTCGCGAAGCAGCTGAAGGTGCAGTTCACGCCGACCGTGCTGTTCTTCGACGCGCAGGGCAAGGTGGTCGCGCGGCTCAACGGCTACTACCCGCCCGAGCGCTTCTCGGCCGCGCTCGACTGGGTGGCCGGCCGCATGGAGCACAAGGAGCCGCTGGGCGCGTACCTCGAGCGCAGCGTGCGCGACGGCGACGGCGCGAGCCCGACCCTGGCCGAGCAGCCATTCTTCATGAAGCCGCCGTTCGACCTTCGCCGCAAGGCCGGCGCGCGTCCGCTGGCGGTGCTGTTCGAGACGCGCCACTGCAAGGCCTGCGACGAGATGCACCGCGAGGGCTTCGCCCGCGCCGAGGTGAAGGCGCAGCTCGCCCGGCTCGACGTGGCGCGCTTCGCGCTGGCCGACGCGCGCGAGATCGTGACCCCCGACGGCCGCACGATGAGCGCCGCGGCCTGGGCGCGCGAACTCGGCGTCGCCTTCACGCCGGCCTTCGTGTTCTTCGACGCGTCGGGCCGCGAAGTCTTCCGTGTCGACGGCTACCTGCGACCGTTCCACCTGGCCACGTCGTTCGAGTACGTGGCCGGCGGCGGCTACCGGCGCGAGCCGGAGTTCCAGCGCTACATCCGCGACAAGGCCGAGCGGATGCGCGCGCGCGGGCAGAAGGTCGAACTGTGGGAGTGAACGGCGCTCAGCCCGGTCGCCCGTCGGCGCGCGGCGTGCCGAACCAGCGGCCGTAGCGTCCGGCCCAGGCGAGCGCCACCACGGCGAAGCCGATGCCGGCCAGCGGCGTGGCCCAGCGCGAGACCTCCGGCGCGAGCGACGCCGCGACGCGCAGCAGCACGGCCGACTGCAGCAGCCAGAACAGGCGCCACACGAAGTCGTCGGCCGCCAGCGGACGGCCGCCGTGGCCGCTGGCCACGCGCGTGGCCATCGCCACCAGGGTCGAGCCGAGGAAGCTGATCGTGTACGCGTGCAGCGGCGCGAGACCGAGCGAGAGCTGGCCATCGCTCGCGGCCATGAGCGCGTGCGACG
>CAZFET010000225.1:303-5960 GCA_964517545.1 uncultured Burkholderiaceae bacterium | reverse complement strand
GCAGTACGTGCGGCAGAGCCCGCGGCTGCGCGCGGCGATGCTGCGCGTGGCACTGTTCTTCCTGCAGTCCACCGGCCTCATCGCGCTGCTGCCGCTGGTGGCGCGCGGGCTGCAGGGCGGCGACGCGGGCACGTTCACCTTGCTGCTCGCGGCGATGGGCGCCGGCGCCATCGTCGCCGCGCTGTACCTGCCGCGGCTGCGCAGCGGCGTCACGCGCGACGCGCTGGTGCGCCGCGGCTCGCTGCTGCAGGCGGCGGCGGCCGTGGTGGTGGCGTTCGCGCCCAGCGTGTGGATCGCGGTGCCCTCGATGGTGGTGGCCGGCATGGCGTGGATCACCGTGGCCAACACCATCACCGTGTCGGCGCAGCTCGCGCTGCCCGACTGGGTGCGCGCGCGCGGCATGGCGATCTACCAGATGGCGCTGATGGGCGGCGCGGCGGCGGGCGCCGCGCTGTGGGGCCAGGTGGCGGGCTTCACCGACGTGCGCACGGCCATCGTGCTGTCGGCGCTGGCAGGCACGGTGGCGATGCTCGCCGCGTCGCGCTTCAGCCTCGAAGGCGGCGCCGAGGACGACCTCACGCCCACGCGGCCATGGCAGCCGCCGAGCACGCCGGTGCCGGTCGACCCCGAGGCCGGGCCGGTGCTGGTGACCATCGAGTACCGCATCGACCCGGCACGCGCCGCCGACTTCCGCGCCGTGATGCAGGACAGCCGTCGCGCGCGGCTGCGCCTGGGCGCGCTGTCGTGGGAGCTGCTGCACGACGTGAGCGAGCCGGGCCGCTACATCGAGTACTTCATCGACGAGTCGTGGGCCGAGCACCTGCGGCGCTTCGAGCGCTTCACCGCCGGCGACGTGGCGCTGCGCGAGCGGCGGCTCGCCCTTCACATCGGCGACGGGCCGCCGAAGGTGTCGAGGTTCGTGCCGTCGGCGGCGGACTGAGCCACCGTCCTGAGCGTCGGGCGCGACGCCGCTCAGCCGGCCCAGCGCATGGCCGCCTGCTCGACCACCGCGGTCAGCGGCACGCCCGGCTCGCGCCGCGCGCGCAGCCAGGTGGCGTCGTTGCCGTCGAACAGCGAGTCGCGCAGCAGGTTGCTCGCGTCGAGCGCGCGCAGGTCGAGCGCGTGCTCGTCGATGCGCGCGAGCGTGCGCAGGATGTCGTCGCGGATCTTGCTGCGCGTCTTGGTCTTGGGGTCGACGATTTCGCCGGCCAGCCCGAAGCGGCAGGCCTGGAAGCGGTTGAAGGTGTAGACGAGGTAGTCGTCCTCGGCCGGCTCGAAGGGCTTCTCCTCGCGCAGCCAGCGGCACAGGCACTGCAGGTAGCACGCGAGCGCGGCCGCCTTGTCGACGGTGAGCGGCGTGTCGCACACGCGCAGCTCGATTGTGCCGTACTCGGGCTTGGGGCGGATGTCCCAGTAGAAGTCCTTCATCGACTGCACGACGCCGGTGGCGGTCATCTTGTCGAAGAAGACGCCGAACTCCTCCCACGAGCGCACGAAGGGCGCGCGGCCCGACAGCGGGAACGCGAACACCGAGTTCAGGCGCGCCGAGTCGAAGCCGGTGTCCACGCCCTGCACGAACGGCGACGACGCGCTGAGCGCGATGAAGTGCGGCACGTAGCGCGACAGCGCGTGCAGCAGCCACAGTGCGCGGTCGCCGTCCTCGCAGCCGACGTGCACGTGCTGGCCGAACACGGTGAACTGCTTGGCGAGGTAGCCGTACAGCTCGCTGATGTAGCGGAAGCGCTCGGTCGGGAAGATGCGCTGCTCGCTCCAGTGCTGGAAGGCGTGCGTGCCGCCGCCGGCGATGGCGATGTTGAGCTTGCGCCCGGCGCGCGTGAGCTGCTCGCGCAGGTCGCGCAGCTCGGCCAGCAGCGGGCCGTGCTCGCGCTGGATGGACGTGCCGATCTCGATCATGCTGCTGGTGATCTCGGGCTTCACGTCCCACGCGCCGGTGTGCTGCTTCAGCGCGCGCAGCAGGTTCTCGGCCTGCGGCGAGAGGTCGAAGTCGTGCGTGGAGACGAGCTGCAGCTCGAGCTCGACGCCGAGGGTCAGCGGCTCGGAAGTGGTGAACTCACCCAGCGACATGGCGCGAGTCTCCTTCGTCGGCCTCGCGTGCGAGGGGGCGCAGCGCGAGGGTGGTCCACAGCGGTCCGGTGAGCTGCAGCAAGGTGGTGGCCACCAGCAGCGCCTGCAGCACCGTGGCCTCCAGGCCCGGCAGCTGCGACGGCCAGCCGAAGGTGTCGGCGGCCAGCAGCACCGCGAGGCTCGTCATCGGCTGCAGCGCCACGGTGAGCGCGCCGGCCTGCCGCCAGCCGAGGCCGCTGGCGCGCGCGGTGGCGTACACGGCCGCCGCCTTGCCGGCCAGCCGCGCCAGCACGATGGCGAGCACCATGCCGAGCGAGGCGAGCAGCTGGTCGAACGTGAACAGCAGGCCGAGGCTCATGAACAGCAGCACCGTGAGCGACGCGCCGGCGGTGCCGAAGTGCGGCTCGACCGTCAGCCGGTGGCCGAGCCAGCGGCGCGCCATCATGCCGGCCACCAGCAGCGCGAGCAGCGGCGACAGGGTCCAGCGCGCGGCCAGCAAGGTGGCCAGCACGATGAGCACGATCTGCAGCACGGGCATCGCGCCGGCCGAGCCGCGCAGCAGGTGGCCGAGGCGGTGCAGCGCGTAGCCGGCCGCCGCGCCGAGCAGGAACGAGCCGCACACCACGTACAGCGAATTGCCGGCCACGGCGAGCAGGTCGTCGCTGTCGCCGACGGCCATGACGCGCAGGCCCTTGATGGCGAGCATGGCGAGCACGCTGTTGACCGCCGACATCAGCAGCAGCCGCTCGGTGACCTGGCCGCGCGGGCGCGCCTCGTGCACGACCGCGAGGGTGATGATCGGCGAGGTGGACATCGCCACCGCGCCGGCGATGGCGGCCGACAGGGTCGGCACGCCCAGCAGCTTGAGCGCGAACAGCACCAGCAGGCCGGCGAGTGCGCCTTCGAGCAGGCACGACAGCGCGAGCCAGCGGTTGTCGATGAGCCAGCGCGGCCGGATGCGGCTGCCGAGCTCGAACACGAGCATGCCGATGGCCAGGTCGATCAGCGGCTTCCACGGGTCGAGCTCGCTGCGGTCGAGCAGGCGCAGCGCGAGCGGGCTGGCGAGCGCGCCGACGAGCATCCAGCCGCACGCGCGCGGCAGGCGCACCCAGCGGTGCAACAGGTCGGCCGCGACGACCGCGACCAGCATCACCACCGCCAGGCCGAGCACCGGCTCGGCGCCGCGCAGCCCTTCGAGCGACCACAACGAGGCCGACGCGGGCGCGGACATCCAGTCGAGGATCGTGCGGTCGGTCATGGCGGCGTGCGGGCAGGGCCCCGGTACTGCGTCAGGGGGGTGGAGTATGCCGGCGCGCGGCGGCGCTGGGGAGTGCCGCTTGGAGACGGTGCCGCGCGGGGCGTTCCGCGCCTGCGGGCATTCCATGAGGCCGCGCGCGGCTCGATAATGCCGGCCCTTCGCATCCACACCGTCCAGTCGACACACCCACCATGGAAAGGAAGACGCTCTCGTTCCAGGCCGAGGTGCAGCAGATCCTGCACCTGGTGACGCACTCGCTGTACTCCAACAAGGAGATCTTCCTGCGCGAGCTGGTCTCCAACGCGTCGGACGCGTGCGACAAGCTGCGCTTCGAGGCACTCGACCGCCCCGAGCTGTACGAAGACCAGCCGGCGCTGGAGATCCGCGTGTTCTTCGACCCCGCGGCCAGGACCTTGACGATCCGCGACAACGGCATCGGCATGAGCGCCGACGAGGCGATCGCCAACCTCGGCACGATCGCGCGCAGCGGCACGCGCGAGTTCGTGGCGAAGCTGCAGGGCGAGCAGGCGAAGGACGCCAACCTGATCGGCCAGTTCGGCGTGGGCTTCTACTCGGGCTTCATCGTGGCCGGGCGCATCGATGTCGAGTCGCGCCGCGCCGGCCTGAAGCCCGAGGAGGGCGTGCGCTGGAGCAGCGACGGCAGCGGGCAGTTCGAGGTCGAGACGATCACGCGCGCCGCGCGCGGTACCGACGTGATCCTGCATCTGCGCGAAGGCGAGGACGAGTTCCTCAAGACCTGGCGCGTGAAGTCGGTGATCGCGAAGTACAGCGACCACATCTCGCTGCCGATCCTGATGCGCAAGGAGCAGTGGATCGCCGAGAAGGCCGAGAGCGTGCTCACCGACGAGTGGGAGACCGTCAACAAGGCCTCCGCGCTGTGGCACCGGCCCAAGGGCGAGATCAGCGAGGCCGAGTATCGGGAGTTCTACCGCACGATCAGCCACGACAGCGAGGCGCCGCTGGCCTGGGCGCACCACCGCGTCGAGGGGCGCACCGAGTACACGCAGCTGCTGTACCTGCCGGCGAAGGCGCCGTTCGACCTGTGGAACCGCGAGCGGCGCGGCGGCGTGAAGCTGTACGTGCGGCGCGTGTTCATCATGGACGACGCGCAGGCGCTGATGCCGGTGTACCTGCGCTTCGTGAAGGGCGTCGTCGACTCGGCCGACCTGCCGCTGAACGTGTCGCGCGAGCTGCTGCAGGAAAGCCGCGACGTGAAGGCCATTCGCGAGGGCTGCACGAAGCGCGTGCTGTCGATGCTGGAGGACCTGGCCGAGAACGCGAAGGACAAGTACGCGGGCTTCTGGAAGGAGTTCGGGCCGGTGCTGAAGGAGGGCGTCGGCGAGGACCACGCGAATCAGGAGCGCCTGGCCAAGCTGCTGCGCTTCGCGTCGACGCACGCCGACGAGGGCGTGTCCTTCGCCGACTACGTGTCGCGCATGAAGGAGGGCCAGGAGGCGATCTACTACATCACCGCCGACACCTTGGCCGCGGCGAAGAACAGCCCGCAGCTCGAGCTCTTCCGCAAGAAGGGGATCGAGGTGCTGCTGCTCGCCGACCGCGTCGACGAGTGGATGCTCGCGCACCTGTACGAGTTCGAGGGCCGGCCGCTGCAGAGCGTGGCGCGCGGCGCGGTCGATCTCGGCAAGCTGCAGGACGAGGCCGAGAAGCAGCAGGCCGAGGCCGCCGCGCAGGCCTTCGCGCCCGTGCTCGAGCGGCTGAAGACCGCGCTGAAGGACAAGGCGAAGGACGTGCGCGTGACCTCGCGCCTGGTCGATTCGCCGGCCTGCCTCGTGGCCGACGAGGGCGACATGAGCGGCCACCTCGCGCGCCTGCTCAAGCAGGCGGGCCAGGCGGTGCCGAAGGCGCTGCCGGTGCTCGAAGTGAACACGGAGCACCCGCTCGTGAAGCGGCTCGACTCGAGCGAGCGCTTCGACGACCTCGCGCACATCCTGTTCGACCAGGCGATGCTGGCCGAGGGTGGCCAGCTCGACGACCCGGCCGGCTACGTGCGGCGCGTCAACGCGCTGCTGGCGGGCTGAACGCGGGCGGCTCGCTCATCGTGTCGGCCTGGTCGCGCAGGTCGGCGATCTGCTGCGACCAGTACGCCGGCGTGCCGAAGCCGGGGAACGCGATCGGGAAGGCCGGGTCGTGCCAGCGGCGCGCGATCCACGCGCAGTGGTGGACCATGCGCAAGGTGCGCAGCGGCTCGACGAGCTCGGCCTCGCGCCAGTCGAAGTCGCGGAAGTCCTCGTAGCCGGCGACCAGCTCGGCGAGCTGCGCACGCATCGCGGCG
>CAZFET010000225.1:0-293 GCA_964517545.1 uncultured Burkholderiaceae bacterium | reverse complement strand
GGCCAGCAGCATCCACAGGTCCTGAATGGCGGGGCCGTTGCAGGCGTCGTCGAGGTCGACGAAGTGCGGGCCGTGGTCGGTCCACAGCACGTTGCCGCGATGGCAGTCGCCGTGCAGGCGGACGAGGTGCGGCGCGACGGCGGCCAGGCGCGCTCGCGCGAGGTCGAGCGCGGCGTCGCAGGCGTCGCGCCAGGGGCGCTCGGTCTCGGCCGGCAGGTGGCCGCTGGCGAGCACGGCATCGCGCGCCTCGTCGCCGAAGGTGGCCACGTCGAGCGTGCGCCGGTGCACGAACG
>CAZFET010000224.1:0-5979 GCA_964517545.1 uncultured Burkholderiaceae bacterium | reverse complement strand
CGCGGTGGTGCCGTCGAGGAAGATGCCGATCAGCACCGCCAGCACGACGCCGACCATCGCGCTGGTCTTGTACTGGCGGCCGCGGTACTCCGCCGCGCCTTGCTGCACGGCGCCGGCGATCTCCTGCATGCGCGCATTGCCGGCGCTCTGGCCGAGGATCCAGGCTCGCTGCACGAAGCCGTAGATCACGGCCGCCAAGCCGCAGGCCAGCGCGAAATAAAGCGCCAAGGTCGTGGACATCAGGCTAGCTCCTTCCTCACAACGGGAATCTGATTGGAATTCGGACGGAGGTCCGGCGGGGCAGTGGCCCATCGGTGGTGCGGGCCGGCCGGAACGCCGCGGGATGCTACCAGCGTCGGCACGCGTCAGGCGCGCGCAAGACCGGCCGATAGAATCCGGGTAATCCCCAGCACCGCACGCGAGAACGCGCACTCCATGAGCCTGCACAACGTGACGCCCGGCGCCAAGGCGCCCGACGAGTTCAACGTGATCATCGAGATCCCGATGAACGCCGACCCGATCAAGTACGAGGTCGACGAAGAAAGTGGCGCACTGTTCGTCGACCGCTTCATGGCCACGTCGATGCACTACCCGTGCAACTACGGCTACATCCCGCAGACCCTGGCCGACGACGGCGACCCGGTCGACGTGCTCGTCATCACGCCGGTGCCGCTGATCCCGGGCGTGGTGGTCGCGTGCCGGCCGCTCGGCGTGCTGAAGATGCAGGACGAGGCCGGCGGCGACAACAAGCTGCTGGCGGTGCCGATCGACAAGATCCTGTCGATCTACTCGCAGTGGAATCAGCCGGAAGACCTGAACCCGCTGCGCCTGAAGACCATCCAGCACTTCTTCGAGCACTACAAGGACCTCGAGCCCGGCAAGTGGGTGAAGGTGCTCGGCTGGGAGGGCGCGCAGTCGGCGCGCGACGAGGTCGCCGCCGGCATGGCCGCCTGGAAGAAGCAGCACCCCGGCCAGTAGCCCGCCGCGGGCGGAACCGCGGCACGGGAGGGCGCCTCTACACTGCGCCTCCTTCCGAGACTCCCCGTCGCCGCCATGCTCCGAAACGTTCTCGCCGCGGCCGCCTGCGTCGTCGGCGCGCTGTTCGTCCCGCTCGCCCCGAGCGTCGCGCAACCGCTGCCGGCCGGCGTGACGCGCGTGCAGGCAGTCGAGGGCATCACCGAGTACCGCCTCGCCAACGGGCTGCAGGTGCTGCTGGCGCCCGACGACGGCAAGCCCACCACGACGGTCAACCTCACGTACCGCGTCGGCTCGCGCCACGAGAACTACGGCGAGACCGGCATGGCGCATCTGCTGGAGCACCTGCTGTTCAAGGGCTCGCCGAAGCATCCCGAGCCGTGGGCGGAGTTCAACCGGCGCGGCCTGGCCGCCAACGGCACGACCGGCTTCGACCGCACCAACTACTTCGCCAGCTTCGCCACCCACGACGACAACCTGCGCTGGTACCTCGGCTGGCTCGCCGATTCGATGGTCAACAGCTTCATCGCGAAGAAGGACCTCGACAGCGAGATGACGGTGGTGCGCAACGAGATGGAGATGGGCGAGAACGACGCCGGCCGCGTGCTGTGGCAGCGCGCACTGGCGACGATGTTCGACTGGCACAACTACGCCAAGTCGCCGATCGGCGCGCGCAGCGACGTCGAGAACGTCGACATCGGACGGCTGCAGGCCTTCTACCGCCTGTACTACCAGCCCGACAACGCGACGCTGGTGGTCTCGGGCAAGTTCGACGTCGCGAAGACCCTGGCGTGGATCGCGCAGTCGTTCGGTCCGATCCCGAAGCCCAGGCGCAGCCTGCCGCGGCTGTACACGCTCGATCCCGCGCAGGACGGCGAGCGCGGGTTCGTGCTGCGTCGCGTGGGCGGCACGCCCATGCTGCTGGCCGCGTACCACATGCCGCCGGCCGCGCATCCGGACTTCGTCGCCGCCGAGGCGCTGGCGATCGTGCTGGCCGACGAGCCGTCGGGCCGGCTGCACCGCGCGCTGGTGCAGAAGCAGCTCGCCGCCGGCGTGTGGGGCTGGGCCTGGGACCTGGCCGACCCCGGCGTGCTGATGATCGGCGCGCAGCTCGCGCCGGGGCAGGACCCGGCCGCCGCGCGCGAGGCGCTGCTCGCCGTGGCCGAGTCGTTCGCGAAGGAGCCCGTCAGCACCGAGGAGCTCGAGCGCGCGAAGGTGAAGTGGCTCAAGCAGTGGGAGCTGCGCTTCACCAACCCCGAACAGGTCGGCGTGGCGCTGTCGGAGGCGGTGGCGCAGGGCGACTGGCGCCTGTTCTTCCTGCAGCGCGACCGCATGCAGGCGCTGAAGGCCGACCAGGTGCAGAAGCTCGCCGTGCAGCGGCTGCTGCCGAGCAACCGCACCCTGGGCCAGTACGTGCCGACCGAGCAGCCGCAGCGCGCGCCGGCGCCCGAGCGCGTCGACGTGGCGGCACAGTTCAAGGACTTCAAGCCGCGCGAGGCGCTGGCCGCCGCCGAGGCGTTCGATGCGACGCCGGCCAGCATCGACGCACGCACGCAGCGCTTCACCGTGAGCGACGGCGGCAGCGGCGGCGTGAAGGTCGCGCTGCTGCCGAAGTCGACCCGCGGCAATGCGGTGCACGCGCAGCTCACCGTGCGCTTCGGCGACGAGAAGAGCCTCGCCGGCCAGGGTGCCACGGCCGAGCTGCTGGCGGCGCTGCTCGACAAGGGCAGCGCGAAGCTCACGCGCCAGCAGGTGCAGGACCGGCTCGACCAGCTGCGCACCGAGATGTCGATCTCGGGCGGTGCCGGTGCGATCACGGTCACCCTGGCGAGCCGGCGCGATGCGCTGCCGGCGGCGATCGAGCTGGTGGGCGAGCTGCTGCGCGCGCCGGCGCTGGCGCCCGACGTGCTGGAAGAGGTGCGCCGCCAGGCGCTTGCCGGTGTCGAGCAGAACCGGCAGGAGCCCGAGGCGGTGGCGCAGAACCAGCTCGAGCGCCACTGCAACCCGTACCCGCGCGGCGACTTGCGCCACGCGCGCAGCTTCGACGAGATCGCGGCCGACCTGAAGGCGGTCACGCCGGAGCGGCTGCGCGAGTTCCATCACCGCTTCCTCGGTGCGTCGCACGCGCAGTTCGGCGCCGCCGGCGACATGGACCCGGCTGCGGTGAAGGCCGCGCTCGAGAAGGCGCTCGGCGGCTGGCGCAGCGAGGCGCCTTACGCGCGCGTGCCGACGCCGCGCGTCGACGTGAAGCCGGCGCGGCTGGTGGCGCGCACGCCCGACAAGCAGAACGCCGTGCTGTTCGTGCGGCAGTCGGTGCCGCTGACCGACACCGACGCGGACTACCCGGCGTTCATGCTGGCGAACTGGCTGATCGGCGGCGCCGGCGGCGACGCGCGGCTGTGGAAGCGCATCCGCGAGAAGGACGGGCTTTCGTACGGCATCCAGAGCTGGGTGCAGTGGAGTCCGTTCGAGCCGAACTCGCCGTGGAACGTGTGGGGCATCTTCGCGCCGCAGAACCGCGGCAAGGTCGAGGCCGCCTTCGCCGAGGAGGTGGCGCGCGCGCTGAAGGACGGCTTCACCGAGGACGAGGTGCGCGCCGGCGTGAAGGGGCTGCTCGCGTTCCGGCAGCTGTCGCGCGCGCAGGACCCGCGGCTGGCCGGCGCGCTGGTGTCGAACCTCTACCTCGACCGCAGCTTCGCCGTGGCGCAGCGCGTGGACGACGCGATCCGCAAGCTGAGCGTCGCCGACGTGAACGCCGCGCTGCGCAAGCATCTGCGGCCGCAGGACTTCGTGCTCTCGCTGGCCGGCGACTTCAAGGAGTGACGGCTGGGCGTGACGGCAAGGAGTGACGGCAAGGAGTGAGGATGCCGTCGCCGAACGGTCGTTGAAAGTCGGCCGCCGCAGGCATAGAGTCGGTCGGCGGGGTAGGAGGGTTGCGCCTCGCGTGGAACTGGTTCGGCGAGTCACCGAGGAGAGCACCATGGCCATCAAGCCCGGCAAGTTCGTCTGGTTCGAGCACGTCTCGACCGATCCCGCGAAGGCGCGCGCCTTCTACACCTCGCTGTTCGGCTGGACGGTGCAGGACGTGCCGATGGGCGGCGATCCGTACCCGATGCTGCACAACGGCGGCACGCCCGTCGGCGGGCTGCGCGGCGACGCCGGCAAGGCGCCGCCGCACTGGGCCTGCTGGATGTCGGTGGCCGCCGTCGACGCGACGGTCGGCAAGGCCGAGCGCGCCGGCGCGAAGATGCTGATGCCGCCGACCGACTTCTCCGGCATGGGCCGCGGCGCGGTGCTGCAGGACCCGCAGGGCGCGGTCATCTGCATCTGGCGCTCGGCCAGCGGCGAGGACGCGCCGGACGAGCCGCGCACGCCGGTCGGCGGCTGGTGCTGGACCGAACTGATGACCGGCGACGACGCCGGCGCGCTCGCGTTCTACGAGAGCGTCTTCGGCTACACGCACGACGTGATGCCGATGCCCCAGGGCAGCTACTACATCCTGAAGACCGGGGACGTCGCGCGCGCCGGCCTGATGCGCAATCCCGAGCCGATGCCGTCGTACTGGATGCCGTACGTCGAGGTGGCCGACGCCGACGCCTGCGTGGCCAAGGCGAAGTCGCTCGGCGGCAAGGTGTACCTCGAGCCGCACGACATCGACGGCGTGGGGCGCATCGCGATCCTCGGCGACACGCAGGGCGCCGCCATCGGCGTGATCAGGAGCGCCGGCTGAACGGGTTGCGCTCGCGCAGTTCGTCGACGTAGGCGTCGACCCCGGCGCCCTCGCGCTCGAGGAAGCGCGCGACGGCGTCGGCGAACGCCGGGTGCGCGAGCCAGTGCGCCGACGCCGCCTCGACGGGCAGCAGTCCGCGGGCCATCTTGTGCTCGCCCTGCGCGCCGCCTTCGAAGCGGCGGTAGCCGTGCTCGATGCACCAGGCCAGCGGCGCGTAGTAGCAGGCCTCGAAGTGCAGGCAGCTCACGTGCTCGACCGCGCCCCAGTAGCGGCCGAAGGCCACGCGCCGCGCGGGGTCGAGCGCGACCAGCGAGGCGGCGATCGGGCGGCCGGCGCGTTCGGCGACGAACATCAGCCAGTGCTGCGGCATCGACTCGGCCATCGCCTCGAAGAAGTCGCGCGTGAGGTACGGCGTCGAGCCGTGCGCGTGGTAGGTGAGCGTGTAGCAGCGATGGAAGAAGTCGCGCTCGGCGCGCGAGGTCTCCTGCCAGGGCCGCGCGCGCACGGTGACGCCGGCCTCGGCGACGCGGCGCCGCTCCTGCGCGATCTTCTTGCGCTTGTCGCGCGCGAGGCTCGCGACGAAGGCGTCGAAGTCGGCGTAGGGCTCGGGCTCGCGACGGGTCCAGTGGAACTGCACCGTCCGCCGGCCCATCCAGCCGGCGTGCGCCGCGGCGTCGCGGTCGGCATCGTCGATGAACAGCAGGTGCGCGGACGACAGGCGCGCGTCGCGCGCGAGCTGCCCGATGGCCTCGACGAGCGCGCGGCGCGCGGGCTCGTCGCGCGCGAGCAGCCGCGCGCCGGGCACCGGCGTGAACGGCACCGCGCACAGCAGCTTGGGGTAGTAGGCGAGGCCGTGGCGCTGGTAGGCGTCGGTCCAGGCCCAGTCGAACACGTACTCGCCGTAGGAGTGGTCCTTCAGGTACAGCGGGCAGGCCGCGACCATCTCGCCCGTCTCGTCGTCGCGATGCACGCTCAGGAAGCACGGCGTCCAGCCGGTGTCGGGCACGGCGCTGCCCGAGCGGTGCAGCGCCTCGAGGTACTCGTGGCGCATGAACGGCGTGGCGGTGGGTTGCGCGTCGAGCAGCGCGTTCCACGCGGCCGAGTCGATCGACGACGGCGCGTCGTGGACGCGGATAACATGACCGCCCGCTCCCGACTCCTTGCGTGCCATGACTTCAGCGTCGCCCCGTGTCCCCGTCGCGCTCGCGCAGATCAATGCCACGGTGGGCGATCTCGCGGGCAATGCGCGGCTGGTGGCCGACGCGGCGCGCCGT
>CAZFET010000223.1:0-6012 GCA_964517545.1 uncultured Burkholderiaceae bacterium | reverse complement strand
AACCCTGGGACAACTCGCTTCGCGGCGCTTGACTTCGAAGACGGTTACTCAGCGCGCCGCGGCCGTGCCGGCGTGGCCGGCCGGTGCCGACACCCGCAGGCCGGCGAACTCCAGCACCGCGAACGCGAGCACCGCGACCGCCTGCAGCGCGAGGTAGGCCATGCCCGCCGCGTTCGGCGTCACCCACCCGGCGGCCGGCAGCGCGACGCAGCCGATCGCCCAGCCGACGTTGCCGACGACGATGAAGCCGACCAGCCACGCCGGCACGCGCGCGCTGCGCGCCAGCACCACCAGCAGCAAGGTGTAGCCGACGAGGAACAGGCCAGTCTCGAACAGCAGGCCGCGCGGCAGCGCCAGCCACTCGGCGAGTGCCCCGGCGGCGACGATCTGCAGCAGCGCGACGGCAGCGCTGACCACGGCGTCGGCCGCCAGCGCGGCCTTCAGCAGACGGGAGGGATGGACGTGTTTCATGCGGCGCAGTATGCGGCGCGGTCGCGGCCGCGTCGATGACGCAGCAGGTAATGACGGTGGCGGGAGAAGACGATCGGGCCCGCGGGCGCTGGGCGCGGCGGTCAGGCAAGGCGTCGCGGCTCGGGCCGCGGCACCGCGTCGAGCAGCGCGCGCGTGTACGGGTGAGACGGCGCCGCGAACACCGCATCGGTGGCGCCATGCTCGACCACGCGGCCGTGCCGCATCACCGCCACCTCGTCGCACACGTGGCGCACCACCGCGAGGTCGTGGCTGATGAACAGGTAGGTCACGCCGAAGTCGCGTTGCAGGTCGGCCAGCAGGTTGAGCACCTGCGCCTGCACCGACACGTCGAGCGCGCTCACCGGCTCGTCGGCGACGATCAGCTTCGGCCGCGTGATGAGCGCGCGCGCGATCGCGATGCGCTGACGCTGCCCGCCGGAGAACTCGTGCGGGTACTTGTGCGCGTCGGCCGCGCGCAGCCCCACGGCGTCGAGCACCTCGTCGACACGGCGCTGCCGCGCGGCGCCGCTCGCGCCGTGCACGCCGTGCAGCGGCTCGGCCACCGTCCAGCCGACCGTGCGGCGCGGATCGAGCGAGCCGTACGGATCCTGGAACACCATCTGGAACTGCGCGCGCGCGGCGCGCAGCTCGGCCGGCGACAGCGCGTGCAGGTCGCGGCCCTCGAACCGCACGTGCCCCGCGGTCGGCCGCTCCAGCGCCATCGCCAGCCGCGCCAGGGTCGACTTGCCCGAGCCGGACTCGCCGACGATGCCGAGGCTGCGGCCGGCGTGCACGTCGAGGCTGACCCCGTCGACCGCGCGCACCAGCGGGCCCGGCGCGAGCAGGCTCTCGCGCGGCAAGCGGTAGTGGCGCGACACGGCCTCGAGCCTGAGCAGCGGCGCGGCGGCAGACGTCACGCGAGCTCCCGCGCCGCGTCGAGCCGGATGCAGCGCGCGTCGTGGCCCGGGCCGACCGCGACGGCCGGCGGCGGCGCGGCGCGGCAGGCGTCGGCCGCGATCGCGCAGCGATCGGCGAACGGGCAGCCCGCCGGCAGATCGGCCAGCTCGGGCACGCGGCCCGGGATGGTGGCCAGACGCTGGCCGCGCGGGCCGTCGAGCCGCGGGCGCGCCGCGAACAGCCCGCGCGTGTACGGATGCGCGCGATGCGCGAACACCTCGGCGGTCGGTCCGCTCTCGACCACCGTGCCGCCGTACATGACCAGCATGCGCGCGACATTGCCGGCGATGACGCCGAGGTCGTGGCTGATCAGCAGCAGCGCCATGCGGTCCTCGCGCACCAGCTCGCCGATGAGCTCGAGCACCTCGCGCTGCACCGTCACGTCGAGTGCGGTGGTCGGCTCGTCGGCGATCAGCAGGTCGGGCCCGCAGGCCAGCGCGATCGCGATGCCCACGCGCTGGCGCTGCCCGCCGGACAGCTGGTGCGGGTAGGCGTCGAGCCGCGCGCGCGCGTCCGGCAGCTGCACGCGCTCGAGCAGGCGCAGCGCCTCGGCGCGCGCGGCGGCGGCGTCCATGCGCTTGTGCAGCCGCAGCGACTCGGCGATCTGCCGGCCCACGGTGTGCAGCGGGTTGAGCGCGGTCATCGGCTCCTGGAACACCATGCCGAGGCGGTCGCCGCGCAGTGCGCACATCGCGTCGTCCGGCAGGCCGACGAGCTCGCGGCCGTCGAAGCGGATCGAGCCGGCGACCCGTGCGCCGTCGGGCAGCAGGCCCATCAGCGCGAGCGCGGTCATCGACTTGCCGCAGCCCGATTCGCCGACCAGCCCGACCGTCTCGCCGCGGTCGATGGAAAACGAGATGCCGCGCAGCGCGTCGGCCGGCCCGCGCGGCGTGTGCAGGCCGACGCGCAGGTCGGTGACCGCGAGCAGCGGCGGCGACGCGTTGCCGTCGCTGCGTTCGCGGCGCAAGCTCGCGGCGCCGCGCTCGGCCACCGTCGGCGCAGACATTTGAAGAAGGCCACCCATTTCAGGAGAATCCTAATGCCGTGAAGGGGGCACCCAGAGGATGCCGCACATCTCGTTCGACCGACCGTCACGACGTCGTCGCATCGCAGTCGCCATCGGCGCAATGGTCGTCGTGGTCGGTCTGGTCGGTGTCCTGGCGGCCGTCTCGTGGAAAGCCGACACGCCGGACGAGGTGGAGCCCCCGAAGTCGGCCGGGCCGAACCCATTCGTCTCTCGGCCTTCGGCCCCTCACGAAGTCGCGTCGGCCGCGCCGACTCCCGATCGCCCGGCCACCGCCTTGCACAGCACGTTGGTCATGCCGGCGCCTGAGCGCATCAGGCGCTTCGGCGTGGGCCGCGCATGGACGTTCGAGCGCCCGCAGGTCGCAGGCGTGCAAGCGTCCGCGCTGCTCGCCGAACTGGCGTCTCGAGCACGCACCGTGGAGGACGGCGCCAAGGTCACGACGCTCGTCGAGGTGCTGCAGGACTGCTATCGGATCCAGTACGGTGGCGAAGACCCGCAACTCTCGCAGCACGTGCGCGGCGACTGCCAGGGAGTCACGGCCGACGCCTATGCCAAGGCGGACCAGTGGCTGGAGGAGATGGCCGCACTCGGTGACGCCGAGGCGAAGTACCTGTATGCCTCGAATCGCCTCTTCTGGCTTCGCAACGTCACCCATCTGACGCGAGACCCGCTGCGCTACGCCGCCTACAAGGAGTCGGCGGTTCGTCATCTTCGCGAACTCGCCGACAGCGGCAACACCGCCGCGCTGGTAGCGTTGGGGCAGGCTGCGGCCAATCCGTACTGGCAGGAACCGGACCCGGCGCAGGCCTGGGCCTACATGTTCGCCGCAGCGCGTGCGCGCGGCGACCTCGCATCGCAGGATCAGCTGTCGCGTCGACTGGAGGCCATGCCAGACGGCACCCGGAGTGACGCGACACGTCTGGCGGAAGCCATCTTCGACCAGTGCTGCGTGCGCCATTGAGCTTTCGCTGCTACGCGACGGCGACACCATCCGTTCGGGCTGGCGTCGCTCTCCGCGTGCTCGATGGCGACGACGAGCCTGAAGGAAGTCGCATGACCGGGCGTCGCACGATCCGACCGACCGCACGCCGCCCCGACGCCAGGCTCAGCGCTTCCTCGCCAGCTTGGGGTCGAGCAGGTCGCGCAGGCCGTCGCCCATCAGGTTCAGGCCGAGCACGGCGAGCGCGATGGCCGCGCCGGGCCACACCGCGAGCAGCGGCGCCTGGAACATCTGGTTCTGCGCCTCGCTGAGCATGCGGCCCCAGCTCGGCTGCGGCGGCTGCGTGCCGAGGCCGAGATAGCTCAGCGCGGCCTCGGCCAGGATCGCGATCGCGAACTGGATGGTCGCCTGCACGATGAGCACGCTGGCGATGTTGGGCAGCACGTGCTCGACGGTGATGCGCAGCGCGCCCTTGCCGCAGGCGCGCGCGGCCAGCACGTACTCGCGCGCCCACACCGCGTTGGCCGCGGCGCGCGTGATGCGCGCGAACACCGGCACGTTGAAGATGCCGATGGCCACCACCGACGTGATCAGCCCCGGCCCGTAGATGGCGGTCAGCATGAGGGCGGTGAGCAGCGCCGGGAACGCGAACGTGAAGTCGCTCGCGCGCATCACCAGCTCCTCGACCCAGCCGCGCCGCGCCGACGCCAGCAGCCCGAGCGACACGCCGAAGGCGATGCCGATGCCCACCGCCACGACGCCCACCACGATGGAGTTCTGCGCGCCGACGAGCAGTTGCGAGACGATGTCGCGCCCGAGGCTGTCGGTGCCGAGCCAGTGTTTCGCGCTCGGGCCCTGCAGCTTGGCGGCGATGTCGATCTCGGCGGCCGGGTGCGGCGTCCACACGAGCGACAACAGCGCGGCCGCGAGCACCAGCAGCACCAGCGCGCCGCCGGCGACGAAGCTCGGATGGCGGCGCGCGCGCGCCGCGAACGACTCAGGCTTCATGCGTGCGCAGCCGCGGGTCGATCAGCGCATACAGCACGTCGACCACGAAGTTGACCGCCACCACCACCGCGGCCAGCAGCATCACCACGTCGCGCACCACCACCACGTCGCGGTTGCTGATGGCCTGGAACACGAGCCGCCCGATGCCGGGCAGCACGAACACGTTCTCCACCACGATCGCGCCGGTGATCAGGTTGGCGAACTGCAGGCCCATGATCGTGACCACCGGGATCATCGCGTTGCGCAGCACGTGGCCCCACAGCGCGCGCCGCTTCGACAGCCCCTTGGCGCGCGCGGTGCGCACGAAGTCCTCGCGCTGCACCTCCAGCACCGCCGATCGCGTGACGCGCGCCAGGATCGCCGCCTGCACCGCGGCCAGCGCGACGGCCGGCAGCAGCAGCGCCTTCACGCCGTCCCACAGCCCGCCGCCGTCGTCCTCGCTCCAGCCGGGAAAGCCGCCCGCGCCCACCCACTGCAGCTTCACCGCGAACAGCAGGATCAGCAGGATGGCGAGCCAGAAGTTCGGGATCGCGATGCCCGCCTGCGACAGCGCCATCACGCCCACGTCGCCCAGCCGGTTGTGGCGCGCCGCCGCGTACACGCCGAGCGCGAGCGCGACCACCACGGTGATCGCCATCGCCATCAGCGCGAGCGGCAGCGACACCACCATGCGCTCGGCGACGAGTTCGGCCACCGGCACGTCGTAGGCGAAGCTCGTCTGCGTGCGTCCCTGCAGCAGCCCGCCGACCCACGACAGGTAGCGCTGCAGCGGCGGCCGGTCGAGGCCGAACCTCGCCTCGAGCGCCGCGATCGACTCCGGCGTCGCGCTCTCGCCCAGCATCACCTGCGCCGCGTTGCCCGGCAGCAGTTCCATCACGGCGAACACGATCGCCGACGCGACCGCCAGGGTGGCGAAGAAGGTGGCGAGTCGCTTGAGGAGGAACAGCGTCATGCGGTCATGCGGAGGCGGCGCGTGGAGTCGTGCGCGCAGGCGCAGCAGCGAGCGCGCGGCCGGGGCGCGCGGAGTATCCTGCATTCGTTCGTGTCTTTCGCCGTCGCGCCATGCCCGAAGCCCTGCCCCTGATCGGATCCGGTCCCTGCGAGTTGCTGATCGGCGGACGATGGCGGCGGGCCGCATCGGGCGAGACGTTCCCGCTGGCCAATCCGTCGGACGGCAGCACGCTCGTCGAGGTGGCGCGCGGCGCGGCGCCCGACGTCGATGCCGCCGTGCAGGCCGCGCGCTCGGCGCTCGACGGCGACTGGGGACGGCTCACCGCGGCCGAGCGCGGGCGCGTGCTGGCGCGCATCGGACAGGCGGTGCTCGAGCGCGCCGACGAGCTCGCGCGGCTCGAGGCGCTCGACGTCGGCAAGCCGCTGAAGCAGGCGCACGCCGATGCGGTGGCGCTGGCGCGCTACCTCGAGTTCTACGCCGGCGCGGCCGACAAGGTGCACGGCCAGACGATCCCGTTCGCCAACGGCTACACCGCGCTCACCTTGCGCGAACCGCACGGCGTGACCGGCCACATCGTGCCGTGGAACTACCCGATGCAGATCATCGGCCGCTCGGTCGGCGCGGCGCTGGCGATGGGCAATGCCTGCGTGCTCAAGC
>CAZFET010000222.1:5567-6092 GCA_964517545.1 uncultured Burkholderiaceae bacterium | reverse complement strand
GGCGGCGGCGCGCTGCCCGCCGCGGCCGGCAATGTCGCCGCGGGCGCCGCCTGCGACGGCGGCCGGCGCCTGAGCACGAGCGCGAGCGGCAGCATCACCGCGATGCAGAACACGCCTGTGCCGACGTAGGCGGCGCGCCAGCCGGCCGTCTCGATGAAGTGCTGGATCACCGGCGGCCACAGCGCGCCGGCCACGTAGTTGCCGCTCATGCACACGGCCACCGCGATGCCGCGGCGGCGGTCGAACCACTGCGAGGTGTCGGCCACCAGCGGCGCGAACGTGGCCGACGTGCCGAGCAGGCCGATGAGCAGGCCCTGCGCGATGCTGAAGGCGACGATGCTGCCGGCCGAGCCGGCGAGCACGAAGCCGAGGCCGAGGCCCACGGCGCCGATCATCACCGGCACCATCACGCCGAAGCGGTCGGCGAGCCGTCCCATCAGGATGCCGCCCGCGCCGAAGCCGATCATCGTGAGCGTGTACGGCAGCGACGCGTCGGCGCGCGCGACGCCGAACTCGGCCTGCACC
>CAZFET010000222.1:0-5557 GCA_964517545.1 uncultured Burkholderiaceae bacterium | reverse complement strand
TCGGCGCTGTAGAAGGCGGCGGTGGTGTCGCCGAAGGGCAGCACCACCGTCACCACGTACATGCCCGAGCCGCCGAAGGTCATCAGCGCGAGCGAGACCCACAGCCGCCACCACGCATAGGGCGACTCGACGCCGCGGTTCGCGGCCTGCGATGCGGAGGCGGCGTTCGTCATCCCGGCTCCACGACGGCACGGACGCCGCCGGCGGTGAGTTCGAGCACGCGGTCGGCCCGCTCGGCGGCCGCGCGCGAGTGGGTGACCAGCAGGCACGCCGCGCCTTCGCGCTGGGTCGCCTCGACCAGCAGGTCCAGCACCTGGGCGGCGGTGGCCGGGTCGAGGTTGCCGGTCGGCTCGTCGGCGAGGATCAGCGCCGGCCGGTGCACCAGCGCGCGCGCGATCGCCACGCGCTGCAGCTGCCCGCCCGACAAGGTGCGCGGCAGGCGCGCGTCGAAGCCCGCGAGGCCCACGGCCGACAGCATCTCGCGCACGCGCGCCTCGTCGGGCCGGCCGAGCAGCAGCAGCGGCAACGCGACGTTGTGCGCCACGTCGAGGTGCGGCAGCACGTGGAAGGCCTGGAACACGAAGCCGAGCGAGCGTCGGCGCAGCAGCGCCTGCTCGCGCTCGGGCAGCGCGTGCACGTCGTGGCCGGCGAGCACGACGCGGCCCGCGTCGATGCCGTCGAGCCCGGCGATCGCGTTGAGCAGGGTCGACTTGCCGACACCCGACTCGCCGAGCACCGCGACCAGCTCGCCGGGCCGCAGCGCGAGCGAGACGTCGCGGAACACCAGCGCGTCGCCGTAGCGCCTTGCCAGCCCCTCGACCTGCAGCACGGGCGCGGCGGCCGGCGCGGCTGCGGGCGAGGGAGTCGCCAGCGGCGTGCTCACGCGATCGCCTCCGCCGCGCGCAGCGCCCACTCGACCGCGCGCGCCTCGACGTCGGACGCGTCGCAGGCCAGCGTGTGCCGCCACGTCATGCCGCGCAGCCAGGTGAGCTGGCGCTTGGCGAGCTGGCGCGTCGCGGCGATGCCCTTGTCGGGCAGGGTGTCGAGCGAGCCGTCGTCGAGGGCCTGCCACGTCTGCCGATAGCCCACGCAGCGCATCGACGGCAGCGCGGGCGACAGGTCGCCGCGCGCGCGCAGCGCACGCACCTCGTCGACGAGACCGGCCGCGAGCATCGCGCCGAAGCGCTGCGCGATGCGATCGTGCAGCCACGCGCGGCTGCGCGGCTCGAGCGCCAGCAGCGGCGGCGCCGCGCGCCGGCCGCGCGCGGTGCCGCGCTGCAGTTCGGCGAGCGGCCGGCCGGTGATCCACACCACCTCCAGCGCGCGCTGCAGGCGCTGCCGGTCGTGCGGCGCGAGGCGGGCCGCGGTGACGGCATCGAGCTTGGCCAGCTCGGCGTGCACCGCGGGCCAGCCGCGTTCGGCCGCGAGCGCGTCGATGCGCGCGCGCACGGTCGGGTCGGCCTCGGGCAGCGCGTCGAGCCCGTCGACCAGCGCCTTGACGTACAGCAGCGTGCCGCCGGCCAGCAGCGGCAGCCTCCCGCGCGCGCGGATCTCGCCGACGAGCCGTGCCGCATCGGCCGCGAAGCGCGCGGCCGAGTACGCCTCGCGCGGGTCGAGGATGTCGATCAGGTGGTGCGGCACCGCGGCGCGTTCGTCGCGCGAGGGCTTGGCGGTGCCGATGTCCATGCCCACGTACACCTGCGCCGAGTCGACGCTCACGATCTCCACCGGCAGGCGTCGCGCGATGGCCATCGCGGCGGCGCTCTTGCCGCTGGCGGTCGGGCCGCTCAGCATCAGGCAGGCGAGGGCGCTCACGACGCGGCGGGCGCGGTTTCGTCGGGGCCGCTGCGGCGCGGCTCGCCGTGTCGCTGCACCAGGGTCCACGCGACGGCCGCGGTGGCGAAGGCGAGCGCGGCGACGGTCAGCGCGTAGGGCAGCACGCGGCCGTCGAGCGTGGCGCCGAGCCAGCCGCCCATCGCGAACGCGCCGAGCGCGAGCACGCAGCCCGACAGCGCCGACGCCGTGCCGGCCTGCTTCGGGAACGGGCCGACCACGCCGGCCTGCCCGCACGGCTGGTGGATGCCGTGGCCGAACGCGTAGAGCGCCTGCGCGAGGCTGAGCGTGGCCAGCGAGTGCACGCCGGCCAGCGCGAGCCCCGCATACAGCACGCCGCCGCCCGCGGTGAGCACGGCACCGCGCTTGACCGCGCCGCGCACGCCGTGCGCGAGCAGCCAGCGGCGGCACCAGAACGTGCCGGCGAGGTAGGCGATCGACGAGGTCGCGATCAGCACGCCGACCGTGCGGCCCGACGCGCCGAACGAACGCTGGTAGACGAACGACGAACCGGCGAGGAACGCGTACAGCCCGGCGTAGGTGCAGGTCGTGAGCAAGGTGAACGCGCGGAAGGTCGGGTGCCGCGCGACGAGCGTGTACGTGGCCAGCAGCGGCCCGATGCGCGTGGCCTGCGGGTTGCGGTACGGCGACGTCTCCGGCACGCGCAGCGCCACCAGCGCCAGGCTCGCCGCGCCGAACAGCGCCACGGTCATCAGCGCGGCGCGCCAGCCGAACGCGGCGCCGACGAAGCCGCCGACCATCGGCGACGACAGCGCGATCACGCCCAGCCCCGACAAGGCCTGGCTCATGACGTGCGCGCCCTGGTGCGGCTCGTACCGGTCGCGCACCATCGCGCGCGCACACACCACCGCGGCGGCCATGCCCAGGCCCTGCACGGCGCGCGCGACCACCAGCAAGGCGATGGTCGGTGCGGCGGCCGACGCGACGCTCGCCACCACGTACAGGCCGAGGCCCCACAGCAGCACCGGCCGCCGCCCGATGCGGTCGGCCACCGGGCCCCACACGAGCTGGCCGAGTCCGAAGGTGGCGATCAGCGCCGACAAGGTGAGCTGCGTGGCCGTCATCGGGGCACCGAAGTCCGCGGCGAGCTGCGGCAGCGCAGGCAGGTACAGGTCGGTGGTGATCGGCTGGATGCCCAGCAGCAGCGCGAGTGCCAGCACGACCACCGCCGGCGACATCTTCGGCACGGCGGGCATGCAGTGAGGGTAACAGCTTGATGCGAAGCGGCTGACGCGTGCGCGCCGCAGCGCCGCGCGATCGCGCCCGAGCCGCGGTTACGATCGGGCTCCCGCCGTTCCCATCACGAGGAGACCTCGATGTCCGTGACCAAGCGCCTGCTTTCGTGCACCCTGGCCCTGACCATGGCCTTCACCGGCTTCGCGCAGACGGCGCAGGCCACGATGATCGGCACCGAACAGGTCGCGCAGGCCCAGCGCGTGGCCGGCGAAGCGCACGCCAGGGCGCTGGCCGCGCTCGACCGCGCCGACGTCGCGGCGGCACTCGCCGCCCGCGGGGTCGACGTGCAGCAGGCGCGCGAACGCGTCGCCTCGCTCACCGACGACGAAGCCGCGCGCCTGGCCTACGCGCTCGACCACGCGCCGGCCGGCGGCGACGTGCTCGGCACCCTCGTGTTCATCTTCGTGCTCCTGCTCGTGACCGACATCCTCGGCTTCACGCGGATCTTCCCCTTCACGCGCCCGATCCGCTGATGCCGCGGGCGCGTGCCGCGTCGATCCACGCGCCCGATCCGCTGATGCCGCGGGCGCGTGCCGCGTCGACCCACGCGCCCGATCCGCTGATCGCTCGTTCGCCGCTGCGACGCAGCCTGCTCGCCGGCGCGGCCCTGGCGGCGCCGGCCCTGCTCGGCGGCTGCGCGTCGCTGCTGGCGCCTGCCGTGGCGCCGATGAGCGCGGCGCTGCGCGCGCGCCCGCCGGCCGACCTGCCACGCCGCGTCGAGCTCGAGCGCACACCGTTCTTCCCGCAGACCGAGCACCACTGCGGCCCGGCCGCACTGGCGACGGCGCTGGTCGCCGCCGGCCTCGACACCGACCCGCAGCGCCTGGCCGCCGGCGTCTTCCTGCCGGCACGCGAGGGCTCGCTGCAGATCGAGATGCTGGCCGCCGCGCGGCGCGCCGGCGCGGTGGCGACCCGGCTGCCGGCGAACCTGGAGGCGCTGGCGCGCGAAGCCGCGGCGGGCACGCCGGTGGTGGTGCTGCAGAACCTCGGCCTCGCCGTCTCGCCGCGCTGGCACTACGCGGTGTGGATCGGCCACGATCTCGACGCCGGCCTCGCGCTGCTGCGCTCGGGCACCACACGCCGCGAGGCGATGCCGCTCGAGACTTTCGAGCTGACCTGGGCGCGCGGTGAGCACTGGGCCTTCGTCGCGCTGCCGCCGGGCCGGCTGCCGCTCAGCGCCACCGAGGCCGACGCGACCGACGCGCTGGTCGGCTTCGAGCGCGTGGCGGCGCCGGCCGACGCGGCGCGCGGCTACGAGGCGGCGCTCGCGCGCTGGCCGGCCAGCCTCACGCTCGCCATGGGCCTGGGCAACAGCCTGTTCGCCGCCGGGCGCGCGAGCGAGTCGGCCGCGGCCTTCGAGCGCGCCGCGCAGCGCCACGACAGCGCCGCGGCATGGAGCAATCTCGCGCGCGCCCGGCTCGCGCTCGGGCAGCGCGATGCCGCGCGCGACGCCGCGCTGCGCGCCGTGGCACGCGCGCAGTCCGCCGAGCCGCGCTGGCTCGACGCGGCACGCGCGACCCTGGCCGAGGTGCAGCGTTGAAGGCCCGGTCGTCGCCGAGGAGGTCCGAGGTCCGGTGAGGTCGCGTCGATGTCCGTTCGGGCTGAGGCTGTCGAAGCCTCGCGAGCGTTCGCGGCCGGCCCTTCGACAGGCTCAGGGCGAACGGCTCACTTCGCTTCCTGCCCGCGCCGTCCCGACCCGTTCAGAACTGCTCGTCGTCGCGCAGAAAGCGCCAGCAGCCCGGCGGCAGCTTGCCCAGCGCGACGCTGCCGATGCGCACGCGCTTCAGGCCGGTGACCTTGAAGCCGACCAGCTCGCACATGCGGCGGATCTGGCGCTTGCGGCCTTCGCGCAGCACGAAGCGCAGCTGATCCTCGTTGGCCCAGCTCACCTTGGCGGGCTTGAGCGGTCGGCCGTCGAGTTCGAGGCCGTGGCACAGCCGCGCGATCGCGTCGGGCGCGGGCGGGCGCTTCGGGTCGAGCGGCTGCACGCGCACCAGGTACTCCTTCTCGACGCGCGTCTCGTCGCCGATCAGCCGCTTGGCGATGCGGCCGTCCTGCGTGAGCACCAGCAGGCCGGTGGAGTCGATGTCGAGCCGGCCGGCCGGCGCGAGCCCGCGCAGGTGGCCGGGCTGCAGCTTCAGCGGCACGCGGTCCTCGGTCCAGCGGTTGGCCGGCGTGACCAGCGTGACGGCGGGACGGTAGCCGTCCTCGGCCTGCCCGCTGACGAAGCCCACCGGCTTGTGCAGCAGGATCGTCACGCGCCGGCTCTGCTGCACGGTGGCGACCGTGTCGATCTCGATGTGGTCGTCGGGCCGCACGCGCTGGCCGAGCACGGCGACGCGTCCGTTGACGCGCACCAGGCCTGCCGCGATCCACTCGTCGGCCTCGCGGCGCGATGCGACGCCCATCTCGGTCAGGCGCTTGGACACGCGCACGCCTTCGTCCGCGGCGGCGCCGGGGGTCGCCT
>CAZFET010000221.1:0-6128 GCA_964517545.1 uncultured Burkholderiaceae bacterium | reverse complement strand
CCAGTCGGTCTCGATCTCGGGGCCGTCGGCGACGTCGAATCCCATCGACGCGAGGATCGCCTCGATGCGCTCGATCGTGCGCGACACCGGATGCAGCCCGCCCGCGCCGCGCCGTCGTCCGGGCAGGGTGACGTCGAGCGATTCGGCCTTCAGCTGCGCGTCGAGTTCGGCGTCCGCCAGCGCCTGACGGCGCGCCGCGAGGGCCGCCTCGATGGCCTGCTTGGCGACGTTGATGGCGGCGCCGCGCGTCTTCTTCTCGTCGGGCGACGCGCTCGCCAGGCCCTTGAGCAGTTCGGTCACGCGGCCGGCCTTGCCGAGGAACCGCGCCTTGGCGTTCTCGAGGTCGGCGGGCGCGGCAGCGGCCGCGAACGCCTGCTCGGCGTCGCGGACCAGCGCATCCAGATCGTGTGTGTTCATGCAGGCATTCGCGCAGGGACGAAAAAGGCCGTCACGCGGTGACGGCCTTCTCGGGTGACGCCGCGGCCGGCACACGGGTGCCGGCGCGATAGCGGGTCAGCTCAGCTGGGCCTTCACCTTGGCGACGATGCTGCCGAACGCGGCCGGGTCGTTGACGGCCATGTCGGCGAGCACCTTGCGGTCGATCTCGATCGACGCCTTCTTGAGGCCGGCCATGAACTTGCTGTACGTCAGGCCGAGCTCGCGCGAGGCCGCGTTGATGCGGGCGATCCAGAGCTGGCGGAACACGCGCTTGCGGGTGCGGCGGTCGCGATAGGCATACTGGCCCGCCTTCATCACCGCCTGCTTGGCGATGCGGAAGACGTTCTTGCGGCGGCCGCGGAAGCCCTTGGCGAGGGCGAGGATCTTCTTGTGGCGTGCGCGGGCGGTGACACCACGTTTGACGCGAGGCATGGCTTCTCTCCTTCAGCGTGGGCGGCGGATCACAGACCGGCGAAGGGCAGCATCTGAGCCACGTGCCCCATGTTGGTCTCGTGCACGTTGACCGCGCCGCGCAGGTGGCGCTTGTTCTTCGTGGTCTTCTTCGTGAGGATGTGGCGCTTGTACGCCTGACCGCGCTTGACGGTGCCACCCGGACGCACGCGGAACCGCTTGGCCGCGCTCTTCTTGGTCTTCATCTTGGGCATGACTGCTCCTTCTTCGATTGCCCGGGCGCGGCGAGTGCGGGACCGCACTGCTTGCCGGCCGCGCCGGGCTTCTGGTCCGCCGCCGCGGCGACCGACCGCGGCAACGGAAAACTCATCCGGTCACTGCTTCTTCTTCGGGGCCAGCACCATGATCATCTGCCGGCCCTCCAGCTTGGGCATGTGCTCCACCACCGCCACGTCGGCCAGTTCGTCGCGGATGCGCTCCAGCAGCCGCATGCCGATCTCCTGGTGCGTGATCTCGCGGCCGCGGAAGCGCAGGGTCACCTTGCCCTTGTCGCCGTCTTCCGCGATGAAGCGGCGCAGGTTGCGCATCTTGATCGCGTAGTCGCCCTCGTCGGTGCCGGGGCGGAACTTGACTTCCTTGACCTCGATGACCTTCTGCTTCGACTTGGCCTCGGCCGCCTTCTTCTGCTCCTGGTACTTGAACTTGCCGTAGTCCATCAGCCGGCACACCGGCGGATTGGCGGTCGGCGCGATCTCGACCAGATCGACGTCGTACTCCCCGGACAGCCTCAGCGCCTCTTGCAGGCTGACGATCCCGAGCGGCTCGTTGTCGGGTCCGTTGAGCCGCACCTCGGGGGCGGTGATCTCACGGTTCAGCCGGTGCTTGCGCTCCGCGTTGGGAATGCGACGGTCGATGAAAGTAGCGATGGTGTGTGCCTCTCGTGAGGCCCCAGGCAAGAGAGGGCCCCGATCACAAAAACACGAATGCGCGACCGGTGCTCAGATCTTCCGGGCGATGTCGTCGGCGAGTCTGCTGGAGAACGCTTCGAGCGACATGACCCCGAGATCCTGGTTGCCCCGGGCGCGCACCGCAACGGCTCCGCTTGCCTTCTCCTTGTCGCCCACGACCAGGAGGTACGGAACCTTCTGCAAGGAATGCTCGCGGATTTTATAGGTAATTTTCTCGTTCCGCAAATCGGCCTGCGCCCTAACTCCTTGTTTTTGCAGCGATTTCAGGACTTCACCGGCGTAGTCGGCCTGCCCGTCCGTGATCGGCAGCACCACCGCCTGCAGCGGCGCCAGCCAGGCGGGCAGCGCACCGGCGTGCTGCTCGATCAGGATGCCGATGAAGCGCTCGAGGCTGCCGACGATGGCCCGGTGCAGCATCACCGGGTGGGCGCGCGCAGACGACTCCGTGACGTACTCGCCGCCCAGCCGCTCGGCCGTGTTGAAGTCGACCTGCATCGTGCCGCACTGCCACTCGCGGCCGATGGCGTCCTTCAGCGTGTACTCGATCTTCGGGCCGTAGAACGCGCCGTCGCCGGGCGACACCGTGAACTCGCAGCCCGACCGGCGCAGCGCCTCCATCAGCGCCTGCTCGGCCTTGTCCCACAGCGCGTCGGAGCCGACGCGCTTGTCGGGGCGCGTCGCGACCTTGTAGACGATGTCCGTGAAGCCGAAGTCGCGGTAGACCTTCTGCAGCAGCGCCGTGTAGGCCACGCACTCCTCGAGGATCTGGTCCTCCGTGCAGAAGATGTGCCCGTCGTCCTGCGTGAAGCCGCGCACGCGCATGATCCCGTGCAGCGCGCCGCTGGGCTCGTTGCGGTGGCACTGGCCGAACTCGCCGTAGCGCAGGGGCAGGTCGCGGTAGCTGCGCAGCGCCGACTTGAAGATCAGCACGTGGCCGGGGCAGTTCATCGGCTTGAGCGCGTAGTCGCGCTTCTCCGACTCCGTCGTGAACATGTTCTCCCGGTAGTTCTGCCAGTGGCCCGTCTTCTCCCACAGGCTCTTGTCGAGGATCTGCGGGCCCTTGACCTCCTGGTAGCCGTTGTCGCGGTAGACCGCGCGCATGTACTGCTCGACCTGCTGCCAGACCGCCCAGCCCTTGGGATGCCAGAACACCAGGCCCGGCGCCGTCTCCTCCATGTGGAACAGGTCGAGCTCGCGGCCGAGCTTGCGGTGGTCGCGCTTCTCGGCCTCCTCGAGGCGGTGCAGGTACTGCTGCAGCTCGTCCTTCGTGGCCCAGGCCGTGCCGTAGACGCGCTGCAGCTGCTCGTTGCGCTGGTCGCCGCGCCAGTACGCGCCGGCCACCTTCATCAGCTTGAAGTGCCGCAGCCGGCCCGTGCTCGGCACGTGGGGGCCGCGGCACAGGTCCGTGAAGCCGCCCTCGCGGTAGAGCGACACCTCCTCGCCGGCCGGGATGCTCGCGATGATCTCGGCCTTGTAGTGCTCGCCGAGCGACTTGAAGTACGCCACCGCCTCGTCGCGCGGCAGCACGTAGCGCTCCACGCGCTCGTCCTTCTTCGCCAGCTCGGCCATCTTCTGCTCGATCGCCTGCAGGTCCTCGGGCGTGAAGGGGCGCTTGTACGCGAAGTCGTAGTAGAAGCCGTCGTCGATCACCGGCCCGATCGTCACCTGCGCCTCGGGGAACAGCTCCTTCACCGCGTAGGCCAGCAGGTGCGCCGTCGAGTGGCGCACGATCTCCAGGCCGTCCTTGTCCTTGTCCGTCACGATGGCCAGCGTCGTGTCGGACTCGATGCGATGGCTCGTATCGACGAGCCGGGCGGCGGCGCCCTCGCCCACGCGGCCGGCGATGGCCGCCTTGGCGAGGCCCGGGCCGATGGCGGCGGCCACCTCGGCCACCGTCACGGGATGCTCGAACTGGCGTTCGGAGCCGTCGGGCAGTCGGATCTTGATCATGGGTACTCCGGCAATCTGGAAGACGCGCCAACGAAAAGGCGCGGTCACGACCGCGCCTCGATGTGCGTGCAGGTGGTCATGTCGGGGACACCTGCTGACGGATGGACGAGCGCGGCCTACTGGACCTCGGTGGTGAAGGTGGTAGTTCGCGGTGTCATAACCCGTCGCGCCTTTCCCGTTCTTGCTGGATGGAAGGTGCGGCGATTCTAGTCGATGCCCTCGGCGCCGGGCCGGCCGCGAACCCGGGCCCAAGCCCGGCGCGCCGTGCCACGAGCGCGCCTCAGGTCGGCAGGAGGCCGATGTCGGCCGTGCGTTCGACGAACCACACCACGCCCAGCGCGATCGCGGCCAGCGAGCCGCCGCCGATCGCCAGGCGCGGGTAGGCGCGGTGCGCGCGCGCCGCGAACAGCAGCACCACCGCCGCCGAGACGATCGCCGCCTGCCCGAGTTCGAGGCCGAGGTTGAACTGCAGCAGCGCCCACGCGAACTCGCCGGCGGGCAGATCCAGTTCGGCCAGCACGCCGGCGAAGCCGAAGCCGTGGATCAGCCCGAAGCCGAACGCCACCGCGCCGCGCGGCACGCGGCCGAACACGGGCCTCAGGTTGTCGAGCGCCGCGAGCACGATCGTCGCCGCGATCGCCGGTTCGACGAACCACGCCGGCAGGCTCACGAGCTGCAGTGCCGCGAGCACGAGGGTGATCGAGTGCGCGACGGTGAAGCCGGTGACGATCACCAGCACCGGCAGCAGCGCGTCGCGCAAACGCGGCACGGGCTGCCAGCGGCCGGCCGCATCGCGCCGCATCACGGCCGGCACGATCAGGCACAGCAGGAACAGCAGGTGGTCCCAGCCGGTGACGATGTGGTGCACGCCTTCGGCGACGAACGAGGCCGTGCCGACCGGCGCCGCGGCGTCGGCGTCCGCCGGCGCGCCGGGCTCTTCGCCGCCGCGCGACGGATTCAGCAGCGCCACGGCCGGCGCCATGCCGGCGCGCTCGATCCTCACGATGCCGCGGTGCGTCGTGTCGACGTCGGCGAACAGCGCGTAGCGCCAGCGCGGCCGGGCGGGCAGCGCGCAGTCCGACGCGAGCTGCAGCACCGCGTAGGCGCCGTCGCTGCGCCGCTCCAGCGCGCGGCCGGCCACGCGCAGCGGGCAGCCTTCCAGCGCGATCCGTGGCAGCGCGTAGGCCTCGATCGCCGGCTGCACCTCGCGCAGCTCGCGCCAGGTGATGCGGCCGTCGCCGTCGGCATCCACGTCCACCACGGCGTCGAGGTCGCGCAGCGCGATGTCCCAGCGCAGCTCGATGCCGGAGGCGCTGCCGCGCAGCACCAGATAGGCGTCGCTCGCCTTGTGCGCGCGGGCCTGCGGCAGCAGCGCGAACCACGCGAGCAGCAGCAGCGCGACGCGCAAGGTCATCGCGCCGGGCCCGAGGCGTTCACAGCAGTGCTTCGACACGGCGGTCATGGAGTCCCGTCTCCTTCAGCAGCGCGCGCAGTTCGTTCAACGCGCCCGAATCGCCGGCGGCACGCGCGGCACGCGCGAACAGCAGTAGGTCCGGCGGCTCGCGCTGCGCACGCAGGTTCTCGCGTGCCAGCGCGAGCGAGCGCCGCGCGTCACGGTCCACGTGCAGCGCGAACAGCGCCAGCTCGCGCGCGTGCGCGCCCGCGGATCCGGGACGCGCCGCCGCCTGTCGCTGCCGTTCGCGCCACTCGGCCACGCTCGCCTCGTCGCCGGCCATCGCCAGGCGCAGCAGCACGGCATCGCTGCGCGCGAGGCCCTGCAGCGCGCGTTTCGCGTCCTCCGCCCGCCCCTGCTCGATCAGCAGGTCGGCCAGGCCGAGCGCGGCGTACGGGTCGGGCGACGCGGCCAGCGCCTCGCGGTACGCGCGCTCGGCGTCGAGCGGCCGGCCGGCGCGCCACTCGAGCTCGGCCAGCGTCGTCATCAGCCAGGCGCGCGCGGCCGCATCGCCGCGCGCCTGCACGACGAGCCGCTGCAACGCGGCGCGCGCCGTGTCCACGCGGCCGCGCAGCGCGGCGTTCTCGGCCGCGCAGGCGGCGCCGTGCACGCCGGCCCCGAGCGCGTGCAGCCGCGCGCACGCCTCGTCGGACTCGGTGTAGCGGGCCTGCACGCGGCGCACGGTCGCGAGCGCGAGCCACGCCTGCGCGTGACGCGGGTCGCGCGCGAGCGCTGCCTGCAAGGTGGCCGCCGCCGCGTCGAACTCGTGCAGGTGCTGCTGCAGCAGGCCGCGCATCACCAGCACCTCGACCGGCGCGTTCGCGTCGCCGTCCCACGGCGCCAGCACGGCCAGCGCGCGGCCGGCCGGCCGCGGATCGCCCTGTTCGCGCGCGCGTTCGAGCCACTCG
>CAZFET010000220.1:0-6130 GCA_964517545.1 uncultured Burkholderiaceae bacterium | reverse complement strand
GCAACATCGTGTGGGCGTGGATCTTCACGATCCCCGCTTCCGCGCTGATGGCCGCGGCGGCCTACGGCCTGAGCCGGCTGCTGCTCTGATCGGCCTCCGCCGGGGCCGCCGCGCGCGCGGCGGCCCCGGCGCGCCACTCGAAGTACTTCTGGCCCGAGAACGCGATCGTGCCCATCAGCACGCCCGCGCCGAGCAGCAGCGCGACGACGACGCCGATCACCGCAGCCCAGCCGGCCGGACGCATCGGCTGGCCGGCGTTGAAGCGCGCGTGCCACTTCTCGTCGGGCGTGAGGCCGTAGACGATGGCGTGCAGCATCGCGATCGGGAGCACGAGGCCGAGCGCCGGGATCAGCACCCATGCGAGGCGGTCGTCCTGGCCGAGCTCGCGCATGCGCTGCACGCCCGCCAGCCCGGCCAGCGCCGGCCACGGGTGGAGCCAGGCCCAAGGATCGCGCCAGCCGTGCAGGTAGAAGCGATGCAGGCCGAACGCGCCGCCGATCACGGCGATCCAGACGGCCAGCGTCTTCGAGCGGTACGGCGCGCTCATTCGGCCGGAGGCGTCGCGGCGCCCGCGCCGAGCGCCCGCTGCATCAGCACGACGTCGAGCCAGCGGCCGAACTTCCAGCCGGCGGACGTCAGCACGCCGGTGTGCTCGAAGCCGCACGCGCGGTGCACGCCGATGGAGCCAAGGTTCTGCGAGTCGCCGATCACCGCGAGCATCTGGCGCGCGCCGAGGGCCTCGCACTGCGCGATCAGCTCGGCCAGCAGCAGCCGGCCGATGCCGCGGCCCTGCGCGTCGGGCGCGAGGTAGATCGAGTCCTCGAGACAGAAGCGGTAGGCGCGGCGCGGCCGGAAGTGGTTGGCGTAGGCGTAGCCGACCACGCGCCCGTCGAGCTCGGCGGCCAGCCAGGGCAGGCCCTTGCCGACCACGTCGGCGCGGCGGCGCGCCACTTCGGCGTCGTCCGGCGCCTCGAGTTCGAAGGTGCCGGTGCCGTGCTCGACGTGCCAGCGATAGACGGCGGCGAAGGCGGGCACGTCGGCGTCGTTGCCCGGGCGGATGATGATCGGCATGGGCGCGAAGTTTATAATTCGCCGTTTCGGTGACGGTCGCACCCTCACGTCCACAATGCCGCGGCATCGGGCGAGAGTGCGGCGTATCTACGGCACCGGCCCCCGGTCCGACCGGCCTCGCGTGTCTCCTTGGCCCGGCGGATGCTTCGAATCCGAATCGAGGAATCTTCATGGTCGTGATCCGACTGGCTCGTGGCGGCGCCAAGAAGCGCCCCTTCTTCAACATCGTCGTGGCCGACTCGCGCAACCGTCGCGACGGCCGCTTCATCGAGCGCGTGGGCTTCTACAACCCGGTGGCCGCCGGCGGCGAGCAGCAGCTGCGCGTGCAGAACGACCGCGTGGCCTACTGGACGGGCCACGGCGCGCAGGTGTCCCCCACGGTCGCGCGCCTGCTGAAGCAGGCCCAGGCCGCGGCCTGAGGCCGCTGCCGGCGGGCGAGGCCGTGAGCGGCGGCGCCGATCCGGTCTGGCCCGCCGACGCGGTCGAGGTCGGCCGCGTCGCCGGCGCCTGGGGCGTCAAGGGCTGGTTCAAGGTCCAGCCTTTCTCGACCGACCCGCAGGCGCTGTTCTCGTCGAAGCGCTGGTTCCTGCAGCCGCCCGACGATCCCGCCGCGCCGTGGCCGGCGCCTGCGGCGCTGCCGCCGCTGCTGCGCATCACGCAGGCGCGCGAGCACGGCGAGTTCGTGGTCGCCGCGGCGCAGGACGTCGCGGACCGCACGGCCGCGGAAGCGCTGCGCGGCGCGCGCGTGTTCGTGTCGCGCGCGAGCTTCCCGACGCCCGATGCCGACGAGTACTACTGGGTCGACCTGATCGGCCTGGAGGTCGTCAACCGCGACGGTGTCGCGCTCGGCACGGTGGCCGGGCTCGTCGACACCGGCCCGCACTGCGTGCTGCGCGTGCAGCCGCCCGCGGCACGACGCGAGGCCGAGGAGCGCCTGATCCCGTTCGTCGCGGCGTACGTCGACTCGGTCGATTTGTCCGCGCGGCGCGTCACGGTCGACTGGGGCCTGGACTTCTGATCCGATGCGATTCGACGTCGTCACCCTGTTCCCGGAGCTGTTCGCGCCGCACCTCGCGCTCGGCGTCACGCGGCGCGCGTTCGAGTCGAAGCAGGTCGACGTGCGCCTGTGGCCGCTGCGCGACTTCGCCGACGACCCGTACCGCCGCGTGGACGATCGCCCCTACGGCGGCGGTCCCGGCATGGTGATGCTGGCCGAGCCGCTCGAGCGCGCGCTCGCGGCGATCCGCACCGACCGGTTCGAGTCGCCGCCGGCACCGCTGGTCTCGTTTTCGCCGGCCGGCCGGCGGCTCGACCAGGCGCTGGTGCGCGAGCTGGCCGCGGGCCGTGGCGCCGTGCTGCTGTGCGGGCGCTACGAGGGCATCGACCAGCGGTTCATCGACCGCCATGTCGACCTGGAGCTCAGCCTCGGCGACTTCGTGCTGTCCGGCGGCGAGATCCCTGCGCTCGCGCTGCTCGACGCGGTGGCGCGGCTGCAGCCGGGCGTCCTGCACGACGCGGCCTCGCACGAGGACGAGAGCTTCGAGTCGGGCCTGCTGGAAGGGCCGCACTACAGCCGGCCGGAGGTGCTGGCCACCCCCGACGGGCCGCTGGCGGTGCCGCCGGTGCTGCTGTCGGGCCACCACGCCGAGATCGCACGCTGGCGGCGCGAGCGCTCGCTGGAGGTCACCGCGCGCCGCCGGCCCGACCTGATCGACGCGGCGCGCGCGGCCGGCCGGCTGAGCGCGGCCGACGAGCGCTTCCTGGCGTCGCTGTCCGGCTCCTGAACCGTCGCTGCGGGGCAGGGCGGGCGCGAACGCGCTTGCACCTATAATCGCGGGCTTTTCCGATCCTCTGCCGGGGTCACCCGCGACCCCGTCGCGACCTCCCGCCACGCCGCCGGCACGATCGACTGGAGAACCCCCGTGGACCTGATCCGCACCCTCGAGCAGGAAGAGATCGCTCGTCTCGCCAAGGACATCCCCGCGTTCGCGCCCGGCGACACGGTGATCGTCAACGTCAACGTCGTCGAAGGCACCCGCAAGCGCGTGCAGGCCTACGAAGGCGTGGTCATCGCCAAGCGCAACCGCGGGCTCAACTCGAGCTTCATCGTGCGCAAGGTCTCCAGCGGCGAAGGCGTCGAGCGCACCTTCCAGCTCTACAGCCCGCTGATCGCCGGCATCGAAGTCAAGCGCCGCGGCGACGTGCGCCGCGCCAAGCTGTACTTCCTGCGCGAGCGCAGCGGCAAGTCGGCGCGCATCAAGGAGAAGCTCGCCTGACGACGGCCGGCCCCGCGCCGGCGCCCGTCCGGCGCATCGTCGATCCGAAGGCGGTGCCGGTCGTCGGCACCGACGCGCATCTGCCGCCGGTCGCGCCCGATCGGCTCACGGCCGACGCGCTGCGGCGGCGCTTTGCTGCTCCGCCTGCATGGCAGATCGAATTTCCCGGCGACGGCGGCCTGTTCGCGGGCCGCGAGCCGGCTTCGGCGTCGGGGCTCGTGCCGATCGTCGACCGCGCCGACGGCCTGCGCGTGCTGCTGACCCGCCGCACCGAGCACCTGAAGGATCACGCCGGCCAGATCAGCTTTCCGGGCGGCCGCCAGGAGGAGCACGACGCCGACGTGGTGGCCGCCGCGCTGCGCGAGGCGCAGGAAGAGGTCGGCCTCGCGCCCGAACACGTCGAGATCGTCGGCGCGCTGCCCGTCTACACCACGGTCACGGCCTTCCGCGTCACGCCCGTGGTCGCGCTCGTCGAGCCGCGCTTCAGCCTCGCGCTCGACCCGTTCGAGGTCGCCGAGGCATTCGAGGTGCCGCTGGCGTACCTGATGGACCCGCGCCATCACCGCCGTCACCGCTTCGAGGCCGAGGGCGTCACGCGCCACTTCCTGTCGATGCCGTGGGACGGCCTCGACGCCGAGGGCCGGCCGCGCCAGTACTTCATCTGGGGCGCGACCGCGGCGATGCTGCGCAACCTGTACCGCTTCCTGTCGGCCTGATCGCGCATCGCGCGTCGCGCCGGCGTGCCGCGTGCCGCGTGCCGCCGAGGTGCGCGGAGGCGCCGCTATCATCGGACGCATGAGCTTCTTCGCGGTGCTCTTCGCGCTGCTGATCGAGCAGGTCAAGCCGCTGCCGCCCCAGAACGCGGTGCACGACACCCTCATCGGCTGGGTGCGCTGGACGGGCCGCAACTTCGACGCGGGCCGCGAGCACCATGCGTGGATCGTGTGGATCGTCACCGTCGCGCTGCCGGCCGCCGCCGCCGCCGCCGTGTATCTCGCGATCGCGCAGCTCAGCTTGCTGGCCGCGCTCGCGTGGAACGTCGCCGTGCTGTACCTGACGCTCGGCTTCCGCCAGTTCAGCCACCACTTCACCGACATCCGCGAAGCGCTGGAGCGCGGCGACGAGGACGAGGCCCGCCGGCGTCTCGCGCAGTGGCGCCACCTCGACGCGAGCGACCTGCCGCGCAGCGAACTGCTGCGCCACGTCATCGAGCACTCGCTGCTCGCGGCGCACCGCCACGTGTTCGGCGTGTTCTTCTGGTTCGTCGTGCTGTCCACGCTGGGCCTCGGGCCGGCCGGGGCCGTGCTGTATCGCATGGCCGAGTTCGCGAGCCGCTTCTGGGCCTACCGCAGCCGTCACGTCGACACGCCGATGAACCCCGGC
The DNA here is from genome assembly GCA_964517545.1 of uncultured Burkholderiaceae bacterium. GTDB lineage: Bacteria > Pseudomonadota > Gammaproteobacteria > Burkholderiales > Burkholderiaceae_C > CAZFET01. Next base: position 1,400 of record CAZFET010000220.1, on the reverse strand, counting down.
CTGCTCGACCTGTCGCAGCGGCTGTTCCGGCTGATCGACCACGTGCCGGCGCGGCTCACGGCCTTCGGCTTCGCCGTCGTCGGCAACTTCGAGGAGGCCGTCAACGGCTGGCGGCGCGACGCCGTGCTCTGGCGCCACGCCAACGAGGGCATCATCCTGTCGGCCGCGGCCGGCGCGGTGGGCGTGCGGCTCGGCGGCGACCCGCCGCCCGGCCTGGGCTCCGAGCGCTCGCGCACCTTCGACACGGCCACCGCCGAGGCGGCCGCGGCCGAAGGCTCGACACCCGGCGTGCCGCCGCAGAACGCGCACCTCGACAGCATCGTCGGCCTCGTGTGGCGCTCGGTGGTGCTGTGGATGCTGCTGGTGGCGCTGCTGACCCTGGCCAACGTCGTCGGCTGATCCCGCCACGGCACGCGCCGGTCAGCGGCGCCGCGCGCTCAGCTCGTCGTGGATCTGCTCGTACACGCGATAGCGCGACGGCGCGATCTCGCCGCGCTCGAGCGCCTCGCGCACGCCGCAGCCGGGCTCGTGGCGGTGAGTGCAGTTGTAGAAGCGGCAGGCGCCGGCGAAGCGCGCGATGTCGGGCATGTGCGACGCGAGCACGGCGGCCTCGAGGTGCTGCAGGCCGAACTCCTGGAAGCCCGGCGAGTCGATCAGCGCGGTCGCGCGCTGCGCGTCGAGCCAGTACCACTGCGTGGTGGTGGTGGTGTGGCGGCCGCTGTTGAGCGCGCGCGAGATCTCGCCCACCTGCTCCGGCGCGTCGGGCACGAACAGGTTCACCAGCGTGCTCTTGCCGGTGCCGCTCGGTCCGAGCACGAGCGTCGCCTTGCCTTCGAGGCGAGGCCACAAGGCCTCGCGCGCGAGGTCGGGCCGCGTGCGCAGCGACAGCTCGATCACCTCGACGCCCATCGCGCGATACGGCGCCAGCCGCTCGCGCGCCGCGGCGGCAGCGTCGAGGTCGACCTTGTTGAGCCCGACGACCGACTCGATGCCGGCGCTGTCGGCGGCCACCAGCGCGCGCGCGAGCTGCGACTCCGAGAACATCGGCTCGCCGGCCACCAGCACCAGCAGCAGGTCGATGTTGGCGGCGAAGGACTTGCTGCGCCACTCGTCCTGCCGCATCAGCAGGTTGCGGCGCGGCTCCACGTGCTCGATCACGCCTTCGCCCGGCGACGTGGGCAGCCAGCGCACGCGGTCGCCGACGACGCACTCGCTGCGATTGCCGCGCGGGTGTGCGTGCAGGCGCTCGCCTTCGGGCGTCTCGATCAGGTAGTGCCGGCCGTGGCCGGCGACCACCAGGGCGACGTCGAGGGCCTCGTGCCGGCTCAAGCCTGCAGCGCGTCGACCTTCGCCGCGCAGATGAAGTCGTTGCGGTGCAAGCCCTTGATTTTGTGCGTCCA
>CAZFET010000219.1:0-6191 GCA_964517545.1 uncultured Burkholderiaceae bacterium | reverse complement strand
ATACCCTCCGTGAAGGCGACGGCGGCCTTCCAGCCGACCTCACGCTCGACGAGCTGACACGCATCGAGCACATCCTCGTCAGCCACTCGCACCTCGACCACGTGCTGGCCATCGGCCTGCTGGCCGACACGGTGATGCGTCAGCGCGCCGGCAAGCCGCCGATCCGCGTGCACGCGCTGCCCGCCACGCTCGAGGCATTGCGCACGCACGTGTTCAACGGCGTCATCTGGCCCGACTGCACGCGCCCGCCCAACGCCGGACAGCCCGTGCTCGCCTTCGTGCCCTTCGCGGTGGGCGACCGCATCGACGTCGGCGGCGGTCGGCTCGTCGAAGTGCTGAGTGCGTCGCACACCGTGCCCGCGGTCGGCTTCGCCGTCGAAGGCAGCGGCGGGCATTGGGTCTACACCGGCGACACCGGCCCCAACCCCGAGCTGTGGATGCGCCTGCGCGGCATGAACGTGAAGCACCTCGTGATCGAGACCGCCTTCAGCGACGAAGAGCGCCACCTGGCCCGCATCAGCCGCCACCTCTCGCCGGCCGTGCTCGGGCAGGAGCTGCGCCAGCTCGAAGGCAGCGTCGACGTGCACATCACCCACATCAAGCCCGGCGAGCTGGACGCCGTGATGGCGCAGATCGGCGCCCTCGGCAGCCGCCACCGCGTGCGCGCGCTGGCCGCCGGCGACCGACACGTGTTGTGACAAGAAACGTCATCCGGCAACCAGCACCTGACCCATCGCGCCCCCCGCCACGTGACCAGCCGTGACCCGGCCGCGAGACAGTTCACGAATTGCAGCGCGAACAGGGTTCATCTCCGGCTGGCACGGCCCCTGCAACGAAAGCGACGCATCTCAACCACCTCCTCAGGAGAGTTCGTACATGAAACGCGTCCAACAGGGTTTCACCCTCATCGAACTGATGATCGTCGTGGCGATCATCGGCATCCTGGCGGCGGTGGCGCTGCCGGCGTATCAGAGCTACACGATCAAGGCCAAGGTGTCGGAAGCGATCCTGGCCGCCAGCCAGTGCCGTACCACCGTGTCGGAGGTCTATCAGTCTGGGAGCGCCTCGACGCCGCCGGGTGCTGGCAACTGGGGTTGTGAGAACACTTCCTCTCCCTCGAAGTACGTGTCAGGGGTCACTACCGACGCGAACGGAATGATCACCGTGACCATCGCGAACTTGCCCGAACTCAAGGACGCAGCGGGCCAGCAGATTGCACTGACCCCTCAGGACAGTACCGGCAACGCCTTGAATTCTGCAAGCATTGGCGGTACGCAGGTGTTCCAGTTCAAGTGTGCTGCGGCATCCGGCAACACGTTGATCCCGAAGTACCTGCCTGGATCGTGTAAGTAAGCAGCTAGCCTCGACTCGGCATCTGGCCGGTTGAAAGGCCGAGAGGGCGTTCACTGAACGCCCTCTTTCACTTTTGCAGTACGACCCGAACAAATTCGGCACTCCTGCGGGCGCATTGGGAAAGCCGGCCTATGGTCTACAGTTTTGGCTTTGCAGCATGGTGGCTGGCGTGGCTGCTCCCAGGGCACTACCGTCCGTGGGTTTCGTTTCAGCAGGAACTGCTCGCTGCTATCGGTGCAGCACTCATTGCACTGGCGAGCCTCGCCTCCGGCAAGACACGCGATTTCGTAACCCCAAGCATTGCATGGTGTTTCGTAGGGGCCTCGGCCATGCCGCTGCTGCAGTGGACAGCGGGCGCCATCCACTTCGCTGATGACGGGGCCCTACCAGCGGCGTACTTGATCGCCGGGGCAGTCTTAATCGTTGCGTCCAGGGCCATCGTTGCCGCCGGCGGGACGGACTTCGTGCTGGGAACCCAACTGACCCTCGTTGGGGCCGCCATCGCGTCGAGCGGCGTTGCCCTTGCTCAGTGGCTTCAGGTGGGCGCCAGTCTCTGGATGGAGCCTCTGGCGCCCGGGGCGCGGGTTTATGGCAACCTTACTCAATCCAATCACTTTGCAACGCTGGTGGTACTTGGAGCGCTGTCGTTGCTCTGGTTGTATGAGACGCGACGCATCGTGCTACTCACGGCGCTCCTCGCGTGGACGCTCTTCGCACTCGTGCTGGCGCTTGCTGCGTCGCGCACGGGTTGGCTTCTCGTCGTGTTGATGGCCGTGGGGGTGCTTGTTCTGCGCCGAAGACTCGCACTGCGATCGACTGGCGGCGCCGTGATGGGCGCCGTCGCGTTGGTCGGCATCTTCGTGACTGCTATTCCGTGGCTGAACCAGGCGCTCCTCCTTGCCCCAAGCGAGGCGACGGTCGAGAGTCGCCTTCAAGGGGGTCTTCGCTGGACACACTGGCAGACGCTGGTCGACGCGGTGAGCCGTTCGCCGTGGTCGGGCTACGGGTGGTATCAGGTCTCCGCTGCTCAACAGGCCGCTGCTGCCGATCATCCGACCACCGGCGAGTGGTTGCTGCACAGCCACAACCTCCTTCTCGACCTCGTCATCTACAACGGCGTCATCGTCGGTGCGCTGTTGTTCGTCGGCATCTGTGTCTGGTTCGTCTCTCGCCTGCGCGCGTGCCGAGACGTCGATGGTGCCGTCGCGCTGGCTGGCTGCGCAGCGCTGCTGGTGCATGCCATGCTCGAGTACCCGCTGCACTACCTCTACTTCCTGATGCCGATGGCGCTGCTGATCGGCATTGTCGAAGCCAGGCACGAGCCGCATGTCCGGGGACCCACCATCGGGCGGACGACGGTCGGGCTCGCGCTGGCGGGACTCGTCGCGTTGTCGGCGGTCGTCGCCGTCGAGTATCTCGAGGTCGAGGAGTCATGGCGGCGCGTGCAACTCAAGGACGCAGGCTACGTGACCCCTGGCATGGAGCCTCAACCGCCGGACGTTCGGTTCTTGCAAGGCCCACGCGAGATCATCCGCTTCCAGCTCACCGAAGCGCGCGAAGGTATGACGCCCGAGGAACTCGACTGGATGCTCGCCGTGCGCAAGCGCTATGCGCAGCCCGGCGCGTTCATCCGTTACGCCGTCGCGGCCGGCCTGAACGGACGCGCCGACGATGCGCGGCAGAGTCTCGTGCTGCTGTGCAAGATCTGGGGCGATGGCTTCTGCGATCGTGCACGCAAGACCTGGCCCGACTATCAGGTGCGCCATCCCGCGCTCGAGGCGATCGCCTTCCCCGTGCCGGCCGCACGCTGAGCGTCGTCGGCGACTCGCCGGCCGGTGCCACCACGGATACTCCCGGGCGCGCGCGGATTGCGCGCAACGCTGACGACTCATGATCGCGATCGCCTTCACGGCGGCACTGCTGTTGCCGCTCAGCCTCGCCTACACGGTGGCACCGTCCTCGACGGTACCGAACCAGTTGCTCGCGTGGCTGACTTGGGGTGTGGTCCTGTTGGCGTTCGCGCGCCGGCACGGCGGCGCTCCTGCTTCTGGACTTGGTGTGCGGCAGGTCTGCTGGTTCGCCGTCGTGGTCGTGGCGACTTCGTTGCTCGGGTTCGCGTGGGGTGGCGTGACGGGCCGCGCTGCGCCTGTGGGGCTCCTCGCCCCCTGGGTGTTGTCGATCGTCGCGGCCTTCGTGGTCCTGATGGTCGCCCGCTCGTCGGGCGACGGCGCGCTCGCGCGAGCGAGCGCAGCCGACGCCATGCGTCGCGCCGTGCTGATCACCGCCGCGCTCGGCGCGGCCGTGGGCGCCTTGCAGGTGTACGCACCCCAGTGGACGGACGGCGACTTCCTCGCGACGCCGCCGACGCCCGGCCGCGCTTCCGGCAACCTCCGCCAGCCCAACCATCTCGCGACCCTGCTCCTGTGGGGCATCGTCGCGGCGACCTGGGCGTTCGACGAAGCGGCGCGTTGCCGGCGCGATGCGATGTCGGCCGGCTGGCTGGCGGCGGCGCCCGTGCTGCTCGGCGGCGTGGTGCTCACGGCGTCGCGCACCGGCGCGGTCGGGGTGCTGGTGCTCGCGGTGTGGGGCGTCGTGGATCGAAGACTCGGGCGCGGCACGCGCGCACTGCTCGCCTTGCTGCCCTTGCTGTACGCGCTGCTGTGGTGGGGTTTCGACGCGGTCAGCGCGGCGGACGCGGGGGCGGGGGGCGGCTTCGCCGGCACCGCCCGCCTCCACCAGCCCGACATCTCCAGCAACCGCTTCGCCATCTGGGCCAACACGCTCGAGCTCATCGCGCAGAACCCGTGGACGGGCGTGGGGGTGGGCGAGTTCAACTTCGCGTGGACGCTTACGCAGTTCTCGCGTCCTCGGCCGCTGGAGTTCTTCGACCACACCCACAACCTCCCGCTGCAGCTGATCGTCGAGCTCGGCATCCCGCTCGGCGCGCTGGTGATCGGTCTGCTGCTGTACGCGCTGTGGCGTGCGTTCGTGTCGGCGCGCGACACCCCGGGCGACGCGGGTCTCGCCAAGCGCTGCGCGTTCGTGATGCTGCTGCTCATCGGCGTGCACAGCCTGCTCGAGTACCCGCTGTGGTACGCCTACTTCCTGTTCCCGACGGCGTTCCTGTGGGGCTTGTGCCTCGCTCCGGTCGGGGCGTCCGCGCCCGCTGCGCCCGCTGCGCCCGGCGCGGCGCCGCCGTCACGGCGCCGCCTGCGCTGGCCCGTGGTGGCCGGCGTGCTGATGATCGCCGGGGGACTGTTCGCGGCGTGGGACTACGCGCGCGTGAGCCGCATCTTCGTCGCCTCCGACGACGCGCCGCCGCTGGAGGAGCGCATCCGCGACGGACGGCGCAGCGTCTTCTTCGCGCACCATGCCGACTACGCGTGGGCCACCACGAGCGTCGCGCCGCCGCTCGAGGCGTTCCGGCGGCCGACGCACTTCCTGCTCGACACGCGGCTGATGATCGCGTGGTCGAAGGCGCTGGCCGCGCACGGCGACGTCGATCGTGCGCGCTGGGTGGCCGCGCGGCTGGCGGAGTTCAAGCGCGCCGATGCCGCGTCGTTCTTCGCGCCGTGCCGCGCGCCCGCCGAGCCGGGCACGCCGCGCCCGTTCCAGTGCGAGCCGCCCGAACGGCGCTACACCTTCCGCGACTTCCGCTGAGCGGCGCGCGCCGCGTTCACGGCGCGGGGTCGCCGGCCGCCACCCAGTCGCCCGACTTGCCGCCGCGCTTCTCGAGCAGGCGCACGCCGTCGATCACCATGCCGCGGTCGACCGCCTTGCACATGTCGTAGACGGTCAGCAGGCCCACCTGCACGGCGGTCAGCGCCTCCATCTCCACGCCCGTGCGGCCCAGGGTCTCGACCTGCGCGTCGCAGCGCACGCGGCTGCCCGCCTCGTCGATCGCGAACTCCACCGCCACGCGCGTGATCGGCAGCGGATGGCACAGCGGAATCAGGTCCGAGGCGCGCTTGGCCGCCTGGATGGCGGCGATGCGCGCGACGCCGATCACATCGCCCTTCTTCGCGCCGCCCTGCGCGACCAGCGCCAGGGTCGCCGGCTGCATGCGGATCACGCCGGTGGCGCGCGCCACGCGGTGCGTCACGTCCTTGGCGGCCACGTCGACCATGTGCGCCTGGCCTTGCGCGTCGAAGTGCGTCAGGGGGGAAGGGCTGGTCATGGACGGAAACACCGCGGCAACGTCGGGCTGGCATCATAGTCACGAACCGGAGCGCGCCCGCCGCACTCCCACCGCCGATGCGCCGATTCCCCCTCGTGAAGACCCTCGCCGTGGCGTGCGCGCTGGCGCTGGCCGCGCCCGTGCCGCCGCGCGCGCAGGTCAACCTGCCGTCGCTCGGCGACACGGTGTCCGAGCAGGTCGGCGTCGGCACCGAGCGGCGGCTGGGCGACCAGATCATGCGCGAGATCCGGCGCGACCCCGACTACCTCGACGACCCGCTGCTGCTGGAGTACGTGCAGTCGCTGTGGTCGCCGCTGGTGGCCGCGGCGCGCGCGCGCGGCGACATCGGCGCCGACCTCGACGCGCGCTTCGCGTGGGAGGCCTTCCTCGTGCGCGACCGCAGCGTCAACGCCTTCGCGCTGCCCGGCGGCTTCGTCGGCGTGCACCTCGGCCTGGTGTCGCTCACCAGCACGCGCGACCAGCTCGCCTCGGTGCTCGCGCACGAGCTGTCGCACGTCACGCAGCGGCACATCGCGCGCAGCATCGTCAACGAGCAACGCCAGTCGCTCATCGGGCTGGCCGCCATGATCCTCGGCGTCATCGCGGCCAGCCGCAGCACGCGGCCCGACGCGGCCAACGCCATCATCACCGGCGGCCAGGC
>CAZFET010000218.1:5826-6194 GCA_964517545.1 uncultured Burkholderiaceae bacterium | reverse complement strand
GTGACGACCACGTCGGCCTGCGCCACGCGCTTGGCGACCTCGAACTTCTGCCGCCCCAGCCACGACGGCGGCATAGGCCGCGCGTAGCCGCCCACGCCCTCGGCGGCCTCCTTCTCCTCGGCCGTCTCGTAGGGCACGTCGATGAACTTCGCGCCCAGCGACTCGACCTGCTCCTTCACGCTCGGCCGCACGTCGCTGGCCTCGATGACCGCGCCCAGGCGCTTGGCCGTCGCGATGGCCTGCAGCCCCGCGACGCCGACCCCGAGCACCACCACGCGCGCGGCCTTGATCGTGCCGGCCGCGGTCATCAGCATCGGGAACAGGCGCTGGTACTTGTCGGCGGCGAGCATCACCGCCTTGTAGCCCGC
>CAZFET010000218.1:0-5816 GCA_964517545.1 uncultured Burkholderiaceae bacterium | reverse complement strand
TCCATGCTCTGCGCGCGCGTGGTGCGCGGCGCGGCCTCGAGCGCGAACGACGTCAGCCCCGCGGCGGCCAGCCGCTGCAGGCCATCGGTGTCGAACGGGTCGAGCATGCCCACCAGGGTGGTGCCCGGCCTCATCAGCGACAGCTCGTCGGGCTGCGGCGCGCGCACCTTGAGCACCAGCTCGCAGCCGAACGCGGCGCTGCGGTCGACGATCTCGGCGCCCACGGCCTCGTAGGCCGCGTCGGGCGCGCTGGCGGCCACGCCGGCGCCGGACTGCACCCGCACCGCATGACCTTGCGCCTTGAGCTTCTTCGCCGTCTCGGGCGTGACGGCGACGCGCGTCTCGCCCGGCGCCGTCTCGAGCGGCACTCCGATCTGCATGACTTCTCCTCTGCCGGGTCTTGCTGCCCGCGTGGAGCTTACACAAGTTCATGGCCGCTACCATCGGTGCATGTCCAGTCCCCGGTGGAAGCCCAGCGTCACCGTCGCCGCGATCGTCGAGCGAGACGGCCGCTTCCTGCTCGTCGAGGAGCGCACGCCCGAGGGCCTGATGCTGAACAACCCCGCCGGCCACCTCGACCCCGGCGAGTCGCCGCTCGAAGGCGTGGTGCGCGAGGTGCTCGAGGAGACCGCGTGCGCGTTCGAGCCCGACGGCGTGGTGGGCGTGTACCTGTCGCGCTTCCAGCGTCCGGCGCGCGGCGAGGACGTCACCTACCTGCGGCTGGCCTTCCGCGGCCGCGTCGGGCCGCCCGACCCGGCGCGGCGGCTCGACGACGGCATCGTGCGCACGGTATGGCTCACGCCGGCCGAAGTCCGCGCGAGCCGCGACCGCCATCGCAGCCCGCTGGTGCTGCGCTGCGTGGAAGACCACCTCGCCGGCCGGCGCTATCCGCTGGAGCTGATCAGCGCCGACGACAGCGTGTACGCGCCGTAGGTCAAGCGGTGAGCGCGAAGTCGCGCGTCGTGGTGGGGCTGTCCGGCGGCGTCGACTCCGCGGTCAGCGCCTGGCTGCTGAAGCAGCAGGGCCACGAGGTGGTCGGCCTCTTCATGAAGAACTGGGAAGGCGACGACGACGACGCGTACTGCTCGTCGCGCCAGGACTGGCTCGACGCCGCGTCGGTGGCCGACGTGATCGGCATCGACGTCGAGCACGTCAACTTCGCGGCCGAGTACCGCGAGCGCGTGTTCGCCGAGTTCCTGCGCGAGTACTCGGCCGGCCGCACGCCCAACCCCGACGTGCTGTGCAACGCCGAGATCAAGTTCAAGGCCTTCCTCGACCACGCGATGCGGCTGGGCGCCGAGAAGGTCGCCACCGGCCACTACGCGCGCGTGCGCGAGCGCGGCGGCGCGTTCGAGCTGCTGCGCGGCCTCGACGCCTCGAAGGACCAGAGCTACTTCCTGCACCGCCTCACGCAGGCGCAGCTCGCCAGGACGCTCTTCCCGGTGGGCGAGCTGAAGAAGTCCGACGTGCGGCGCCTCGCCGCCGGGATCGGCCTGCCCAATGCCGCGAAGAAGGACTCCACCGGCATCTGCTTCATCGGCGAGCGGCCGTTCCGCGAGTTCCTGAACCGCTACCTCGCCCGCACGCCCGGGCCGATCGAGGACGAGCACGGCCGCGTCATCGGCGAGCACGTCGGACTCAGCTTCTACACGCTCGGCCAGCGCAAGGGCATCGGCATCGGCGGGCTGAAGCCCGCGCGCGGCGCGGCCGCGGGCACGCGCGGCGGTGCCGACCACGCGCCCTGGTTCGTGGCGCGCAAGGACCTCGCGCGCAACGTGCTGGTGGTGGTGCAGGGCCACGACCATCCATGGCTGCTCGCGCGCGCGCTGCAGGCCGACGACGCCAGCTGGATCGCCGGCCGGCCGCCGGCCGACGGCGTGTTCGGCGCCAAGACGCGCTACCGCCAGGCCGACGCCGGCTGCCGCCTGCGCAGCGACGGCGCGGCGCGCTTCGCGCTGGAGTTCGACCAGCCGCAATGGGCGGTCACGCCGGGGCAGTCGGCCGTGCTGTACGACGGCGAGGTCTGCCTCGGCGGCGGCGTGATCGCGAGCGCGACGCCGTGGGCCGCCCACGAACCCCGCCAGCGCCGCCTGGCCACCGCATGAACGACACGACCAAGACGAACCCGCCGCCCGCCGCGGGCCTGCAGCAGCTGCGCATCGACCGCGGCCATCTCGCACCGCAGCGGCGTCGCCGCGCGCGCTGGCCGTGGATCGCCGGCGCGCTGGTGCTGCTGGCCGGCGCGGCGCTGCTGCTCGCGCCGCGCACGCCCGAGGTCCGCACGACCGCGGTGATCGCGAGCACGCCGTCGCAGCAGTACGTGCAGCTCACCGCGTCGGGCTACGTGGTGGCGCAGCGGCGCGCGGCGGTGGCGTCGAAGGCCACCGGCCGGCTGCTCGAGCTGCGCGTGCGCGAGGGCTCGCGCGTGAAGAAGGACGAGGTGATCGCGCGGCTCGACGCGAGCGACGTGCAGGCCTCGATCCTCGCGGCGCAGGCCGGCGTGCGCCAGGCCGAGGCGGGCCGGCGGCAGGCCGAGGCGGCGCAGCGCCAGGCCCAGGTCGAGCAGGTCAACGCCGAAGCCGACCTGCAGCGCACGCTCGGCCTGCAGGCCGACGGCTTCGTGTCGGCGCAGGCGGTCGACGCCGCGCGCAAGCGCGCCGACGCGGCGCAGGCGGCGCTCGCCGCGGCACAGGCCGGCGTGGCGCAGGCGCAGGCCTCGCTGGCGCAGTCGCAGGCCCAGCTGCAGGTGCAGCGCGTGAACGAGGACTTCACCCTGATCCGCGCGCCCTTCGACGGCGTGGTGCTGGTGAAGAACGCCAACGTGGGCGACATCATCACGCCGTTCTCCAGCGCGGCCGGCTCGCAGGGCGCCGTGGTCACGATGGCCGACATGGCCACCTTGGAGGTCGAGGCCGACGTGTCCGAGGGCAGCCTCGCCAGGGTGAGCATCGGCCAGCCGGTGGAGATCGTGCTCGACGCGCTGCCCGACGCGCGCTTTCGCGGCAAGGTCGCGGGCATCGTGCCGACGGTCGACCGCGCGAAGGCGACCGTGATGACCAAGATCCAGTTCGAGAAGCTCGATCCGCGCATCCTGCCGGAGATGAGCGCCAAGGTCGGCTTCCTGTCGCGCGCGCCGAGCGACGCCGACTTCAGGACCGTGCTCGCGGTCAACCCGCAGGCGGTGGTGCAGCGCGACGGCCGCGACGTGGTGCTGCGCGTCGGCGCCGACGGCCGGCTCGAGGCCGTGCCGGTGACGCGCGGGCGCACGCTGGGCGACGTGCTCGAGGTGGGCGGCGCGCTGAAGTCGGGCGACAAGCTGGTGCTCGCGCCCGACGCGAAGCTGGCGGCCGGACAGGCGGTGAAGGTGGCCGCGAAGTGAGCACGCCGCCGGTCGCGGCCGACGAGCCGCCGCTCATCCGCATCCGCGACCTGTCGAAGGCCTACGTGCGCGGCACGCAGGTGATCCCCGTGCTGCAAGGCGTGGACCTCGACGTGCGACGCGCCGAGTTCGTCGCGCTGATGGGCCCGAGCGGCTCGGGCAAGAGCACCTTGCTCAACCTCATCGCCGGCATCGACAAGCCCAGCGGCGGCACCCTGGAGATCGGCGGCGTCGACATCGTGGGCCTCGGCGAGGGCGACCTGGCCGACTGGCGCGCCGCCAACGTCGGCTTCATCTTCCAGTTCTACAACCTGCTGCCGGTGCTCACGGCCGCCGAGAACGTCGAGCTGCCGCTGCTGCTGACCGGGCTGTCGCGCCGCCAGCGGCGCGAGCACGTCGACGCGGCGCTCGCGATGGTGAGGCTCGACGACCGCGCCGACCACTATCCGAACGAGCTGTCCGGCGGCCAGCAGCAGCGCGTGGCCATCGCGCGCGCGCTGGTCACCGACCCGCAGCTCATCGTGGCCGACGAGCCCACCGGCGACCTCGACCGCGTGACCGGCGCCGAGGTGCTGTCGCTGCTCGACGAGCTGCACCGCCAGCTCGGCAAGACCATCGTGATGGTCACGCACGACCCCAAGGCGGCGGCGCGCGCCGAGCGGCTGGTGCATCTGGAGAAGGGCGTGCTGGTGGCCGACGACGCGAACGGCGCCGCCGAAGCCGCCACCGCGCACGCGCGCTGAGCGCGCGTCCCGCGAGCAAGCCGCGAGCGACCCGGAGCCCTCCCCGTGTTCTTGCTGCGCCTGCTGCTGAAGAACGCGCTGCGCCACAAGCTGCGCACCACGCTCACGATGGTGGGGCTGGTGGTGGCGGTCTGCGCGTTCGGGCTGCTGCGCACCATCGTCGACGCGTGGTACGCCGGCGTCGAGGCGTCGGCCAGCACGCGGCTGGTCACGCGCAACGCGATCTCGCTCACCTTCCCGCTGCCGCTGAACTACGCCGAGCGCATCCGCGCCGTCGACGGCGTGGGCAGCGTGTCGTGGGCCAACTGGTTCGGCGGCATCTACGTCAGCGAGCGCAACTTCTTCGCGCAGTTCGCGGTCGACCCGCCGAGCTATCTCGCGCTGTACCCCGAGTACGTGCTGCCCGACGAGCAGAAGCAGGCCTTCCTGCGCGACCGGCAAGGCGCGGTGGTCGGCCGCAAGCTGGCCGACAAGTTCGGCTGGAAGGTGGGCGACGCCATCCCGCTGCGCGGCACCCTCTATCCCGGCACCTGGACCTTCACCCTGCGCGGCATCTACGACGGCGCCGACGCCAAGACCGACGAGCAGCAGATGCTGTTCCACTGGAAGTTCCTGTCCGAGACGATGCGCCAGCGTGCCGGCGCCGCCGGCGCGAACGCCGACTTCGTGGGCGTCTACGTGGTCGGCATCCGCGAGCCCGACGACGCGGCGCTCGTGTCGCAGCGCATTGACGCGCTGTTCCGCAACTCGCTGGCCGAGACGCTCACCGAGACCGAGAAGGCGTTCCAGCTCAGCTTCGTGGCGATGAGCGAGGCCATCCTCGTGGCGATCCAGGCGGTCAGCTACATCGTCGTGCTCATCATCATGGCGGTGATGGCCAACACCATGATGATGACCGCGCGCGAGCGGCTGGCCGAGTACGCCACGCTCAAGGCGCTGGGCTTCGGACCCGGCTTCGTGGTGCGGCTGCTGGCCGGCGAGAGCCTGCTGATCGCGCTGGTCGGCGGGCTGGCGGGCATCGCGCTCACCTTCCCGCTGGCCGCCGGATTCGCGCAGGCGGCGGGCACCTTGTTCCCGATCTTCCAGGTGTCGCCGCTGACGCAGGCGCTGCAGCTCGGCGCGGCGCTGCTGGTCGGCGCGGTGGCCGCCGCGTGGCCGGCCTGGCGCATGAGCCGCATCGAGATCGTCGCCGGCCTGCGGCACGTGGCGTGAACCGATGAAGGCCGTGCCGCTCGCCTACATCGCGCGCAACCTGTGGGTGCGCCGCGTCACCACCGCGCTCACCGCGCTGGGCATGGCGCTGGTCGTGTACGTGTTCGCCACCGTGCTGATGATGAGCGAGGGCATCCGCGCGACGCTCGTGGCCACCGGGCAGCCGGACAACGCGGTGGTGCTGCGCAAGGGCGCGGGCGCCGAGATCAACTCGGCCGTCTCGCGCACGCAGGCCGCCATCGTCGAGAGCCTGCCGGGCATCGCCACCGACGGCACGGGCCGCCTGCTGGTGAGCAAGGAGCCCGTGGTGCTGAACAACCTGCCCAAGCGCGGCAGCGGCAAGCCGAGCAACGTGACCGTGCGCGGCACGTCCGAGGCCGGCCTCGCGCTGCGGCCGCAGGTGCGGCTGGTCGAGGGCCGCATGTTCCGGCCGGGCACCAGCGAGATCGTCGCCGGGCGCGCCCTCGCCGACGGCTTCGACG